>JBCCWS010000018.1 GCA_039193195.1 Pseudomonadota bacterium | reverse complement strand
GCCGATTCGAAGTCTAAGCCCGCTGGATCTGCAACAGTCACTTCGCCCGTAGTTGGATCGATCGCGAAGGCGCCGTCGGGGTTTTCACTCAGGGAGTACGCGACGCCGTTAGCGGAGCCATCGGCATCAGTGGCAAAGGCGGTGATGCCGACGGGGTCACCAACGGATGCGTTCTCGGCCACACTGTTTGCGGCGCCATTGATATCACTGGCGGCGGAGACGTCGAACTCGTTGCTATCCGTGACCGCGATATCGAAGGTTTGCGTCGATGAGGATCCGTCTTGCGAGGTAGCGGTCACCTCGATCTGCATTGACTGAGCTGATTCGAAGTCCAAGCTCGCCGGATTTGCAACAGTGACTTCGCCCGTAGTCGGATCGATGGCGAAGGCCTCATGCGGGTTTTCGCTCAGGGAGTACGCGACGCCGTTAGCGGAGCCGTCGGCGTCGTTGGCGAAGGCCGTCACGCCGACCGTGTCGCCCGCCGACGCGTTTTCGGCGACCGAGTTGCGGTCGCCATTGGTGTCGCTGACGGGGGTCACGTCGAACTCATTGCTGTCGGTGACGGCGATCTCGAAGGTCTGCGTGGACGAGGAGCCGTCCTGGGATGTCGCAGTGACGTCAATTCGCATGGACTCGGCCGACTCGAAGTCCAAGGCCTCGGGGTTGGCGACCGTGACTTCGCCGGAGTGCGCGTCGATTGCGAAGGCACCGCCGGGATTCTCGCTCAGCGAGTACTCGACGACGTTGCTGCTGCCGTCCCCGTCGCTCGCGAAGGCGGTGACGCCCACCGAAGCGCCGGCTTCGGCGCTCTCGGTCACTGTGTTTGCGCCGATACTGAGATCGCTCACGGTGGAGATATCGAACTCGTTCTGATCCGTAATAGTGATGTCGAAGGTCTGCGTGGACGTGGATCCGTCCTGCGAGGTGGCGGTGACTTCGATCTGCATGAGGGGTGCCGACTCAAAGTCTAGGGCACTCGCATCGGCCACGGTGACGATGCCCGATTCGGGATCGATCGCGAAGGCATCGCCTGGGTTCTCGCTCAGGGTGAACTCGACGGCATTCGAGGACCCGTCGGCGTCTTGGGCGAGTGCAGCGACCCCGACCGTGTCGCCGATGGCAGCGTTCTCCGATACGGCATTGGCACTGTTGTCGAGATCGCTCACTGGCGCAACGTCGAACTCATCCGCATCCGTGACGGCGATGTCGAAGGTCTGGGTAGAGGTGGAGCCGTCTTGTGAGGCGGCGGTGACCTCTATCTGCATGGACGGCGAGGACTCGAAGTCCAGTGCCTCAGGGTCGTCAACGGTGACCACACCCCTCACCGGGTCGATGGCGAAGGCATCGTTCGGATTCTCGCTGAGGGAGTACTCGACGCCACTGCCGGAGCCGTCGGCATCGCCAGCGAAGGCGGTTACACCCACTTGATCGCCCGCGGCCGCGTCCTCAGCCACCGTGTCCGCAGCGCCATCGCCATCCACGGCGACAGAGATATCGAACTCGTTTTCGTCAGTGACGGCGATCTCGAAGGCTTGGGTCGATGTTGACCCATCGCTAGAGGTGGCGGTGACTTCGATCTGCATCGACTGAGCAGACTCGAAGTCGATCCCGGCCGGGTTTGCCACGCTGACCACACCAGTGTCGCTGTCGATCGCGAAGGCGCCGTTCGGATTGGAGCTTAGGCTGTAGGTGACAGCATCCGTAGCATCGGCATCCTCTGCTGCGGCCGCGACGCCGACCAGGTCACCGATGCGAGCGTTTTCGCTCACGAGGTTCAAGGAACTATCAGTATCGCCGGTGGGCGTGATCGTATACTCGTTGATATCTTCAACAGAAATGTCAAAGCGCTGGGTGCTTGTGGAACCGTCTTCGGATGTGGCCGTCACCTCGATTTGAATGGACCTGGTGGATTCGAAGTCGATGCCTGTGGGATCGGCGACGGTGACGACGCCACTGTTCGGGTCGATCGCAAAGGTCGCGTTGGGGTTTTCGCTCAGAGAGTATTGGACGGCGTTGTCGCTACCATCCTCATCGACCGCACTGGCGGCAATGCCCACCGTGTCCCCAACGCGGGCGTTCTCGGCGACCCGATCACCGCTTGCGTCCCCATCGGCCACCGGCGATAAGGCAAATTCATCGTGATCGTTCACGCGAATGACGAAGTTCTGAGTGCTGACGGTACCGTTCGGTGACGTGGCGTTGACAACGATCTCGTGGCTCTGGATACCTTCGAAATCGAGAAGCTCCGGTGCCGCGACGTATACCTCGCCGGTCGCGGAGTCGATGGCGAAACGCCCATCCGCATCGTCGGCGAGGGAGTAGGTCACCACACCGTCGCTGCCGCTCGGGGCGGTAGCGACAATCCCCACGCGATCACCGTGATTAGCGTCTTCGCTGATCTCATCGGCGGCGCCTGCACCGTCGGATATTGCGATGGCCGCGCCGTCCACGTCGGACGCCGCCTGCGGCTCGTCGTTGGCATTCGAGGCTTGCTCGTTGGCGGCCTCTTGCGCGTCTTCGTCCTCAGATGAGGCGGGTCTTTGCGCCTCGGTACCGTCATTATGGGCGGGCGCGGGCTCGACGGGAATGAACCTACCGCTGGGCGCGTCCGGGTTGTTGTCAGCGACGACCGGCTCGGGTGGTTCCGTGTCATGCTGCATCGCATGCGCGGGCGGCGTCGTGGGCCTACTTTGGCTACCTTGTGCCACGGGTGACTGACCGACGGCGGCGGGCGACTCGCCGTCGCTCTGGGGTGACTCGGTGAGCGTTGCAGCGGTGTCGCGGCGCGCTTCAGCGCCGCTCGAAAACACCTGCGTGTCGTCGAGCGAAACGGTGCGGGCGCCTACCTGCTGCTCGTCCACGACTGCGCTGGTGGCTTGGCGATTGCCCGTGCCTTCGCGATCGCCATCGGCCGCGAACTCCGGTGAGCCGTAGCCGCCGGCTCGAGGCGCCTGTCCGGCTTGATCGGAGCTGTCGCTGTCGATCTTTACTTCCTGCGCGTCCTCTCGGCGCCGTTCACCCCCCTGCTGACCCACCTCGCGGTCCAAGGCAGAGTCGATCGTCTCGGGGCCGCGTTTGGGCTGTCCCTGGTTTTCGTTTTGGTCGCTCATATGCTCGATCTCGATACGTCGGGCCCTTGAGGGCACCGGATGTGCACTGGGCGAAGCGCTCGCGGCGATCGCTCCTTCTCAGTGTTCGGCTATCGGACGGCATAGAGAAAACCCACAGCCCGTTATTGCATAAGGGTGTGGGTTTTTCGCTTTACAGTAGGATTAAGAGACGCGGTCCGATGACGAGGCCTTGCCTGGCTATAGCCCATCACGCGAGCGAGGCACTGCGAGAACGTTGGCCCCGGGCCCCGGTAGACTCAGTGCAGGCCTAGGGGCCGCCGAACATCTCCGCAGTAATGCCAGCGTACCAACCGACGCTTTCGAGGTAGTTGGCGCGTCGCGTTGCCTCGGGTTCGCCCGTGTCTGAGACGAAGCCGGAGACCTTGGTGATCTTTTCGGGTGTGGCCGTGTAGGTGGCACCGATCTTCACGCTGTCGTCCTCGGCGACGAGCGACCAGCAAGTGTTGGCGTAGCTCGCGCGCGGCAGCGGTGAGTCGGTGAGCGAGGCCAGTATGGCGCGCACCGCGACCTTGGCCTGGCTGTTGGCCGAGAATGCTGACTTCGGCATATCGCCTTGCTGAGAGGCGTCGCCCAAGATGTAGATGTTCTCGTCAGCGCGACTGCGCATGCTGGCCGGGACGACGGGGGCCCAACCGGTCGCCACCGTCAACCCCGCGGCGCTGCAGATCCTTCCCGCCTGTTGTGCGGGTATCACGTTGCACACGTCGACGGCTTGTACGCTGCCATCGATCACCAGTTCCATCCGCTCGGGACGGACCTCCACCTTCGCACCACCGGCGTCCGCATCTATGCGTTCGATCATCCCCGGGTAGTGACGGGCCCAGCTCTCCTCGAACAGAGCCTGCTTGGCGAAGCGCGTCTTCGGATCCACGATCAGCAGCTTTGCGCTGGGGTTGGTTGCCTGGAGCGTACGCGCGAGCATCGACACACGTTCGTAGGGCCCCGGGGGGCAGCGGTAAGGGTTAGGCGGTGCGATCAGCGCAAACACGCCACCTGGTTTCATCGCCAGCACTTGGCTGCGCAGAAGCGCCAGCTGCGTACCGCCCTTGTAGGCGTGAGGCATCTTGCTCTGGGCGCTCAGATCCCAACCTGGTACTGAGCCTGGCACAAAGTCGATGCCGGGACTCAAGACCAGCCTGTCGTAGGCGATGGTACCGCCGCTCGCAAGCCTCACCTCGCGTGCCTCGCGTTCGATGCCAACTACCCAGTCGTGGACCACGTTAACGCCGTACTGCGAAGCGAGGCGTGTGTAGCTGTGGGCCAGGCTGTCGTGTTGGCGGAAGCCGCCGAGGTAGAGGTTCGAGTAGAAGCAGCTGTGATAGGTACGCGTGGGTTCTACCAACACCACGTCCACGGAATCCGTCGACTCGCGCGATAGGGCAAGGGCGGCCGTAGCGCCACCCGCGCCGCCACCAACGACGACGATGCGCGGTCGGGTCTGGCCGCGCAGCAGGCGTGAAGAGAGGGTGAGGGCGGCGACTCCAGCGCCAACGAATTGCCTTCGTTTCAGCCTCATGACAGGTTCTTCGCCCGCTGTCAGTCTTGCAGTGAGTTCAATTCGTCCTCGTACTTGCGCACGAGGGCAATGTTACTCTTAGGCTGGTTCATCGCCTGCTGCATCATCTTCATGGCTGGCCCCATCATCTTCTCCATCTGAGCCCACTGCTCAGGTGGCATGGAGTCCTTCATGCGTTGCATCTCCGCCATCTGCGCGCTGGACTCTTCGAGACTGCCGTCGGCGGCGGCCATTGCGAGCCCAACGCTGTATGCCACGGTTTGTACGCGCTGAGGAGTGAAGTTGTGGCGCTTCAGGATGGCCTTCGCCTCTTCCTGGCCGGCGAGTCGCTCCGCGAAATCCGGGCCACCGGGGTTGTCGTCTAGCTTCACACCGAGCGCTTGAAGCTCTTTAGCGACCTTGAGAAGACCAGTGACGTCCCTTTCCGATAGTACTATCGGATCGGGCAGCTCGCCGGCCATCATGGCCGCACCCATGTCGTTCGGTGTCTGCGCGTCGGCAGGGATGGCTGTCGCGAGCATCAACAGGGCGCTGAGCAGCGGAAGGAGCTTGGCGTTGTTCAGGGTAAGACTGGGCATGGGATCTCCTAATGCATGGCGAGGTTGCGCGGCGGCCGATCACTATTTGCCCTGCGCATTTGACCGGCGCAAGAGTACCAGGATGGTGGGCATCGAGTGATGGTGGGAGAGCCACAGTCATCTCAGCGTGTCCAAACGCGGCGGTAACTCCCTGTCAATATTGCAGTTTATGCCGCTCTGTGGCTCGAGCGAAAGGTGAGAGTTCACTGCTGGGGACGCGATCCTGGGCTGATCGCTACCACGGCGGTGGCAACCTCGCCGGATGGGGCGGGTTCCACCAGTTCTACTGGGTGGCCCAGTCACCGGTTGAGTTGCGTGAGGCAGCTGGGCTGTGCCCTAGGTGAGTAGGTCGTTGAGTAGGGCGGTGGTCGCGTCCATCGGGTCGCGGGCGAAGTTGCCGAGGTTGGGCAGGAGGGCCTGTAGATCCGCGCCTTCAACCCCGAACCAATCGGCCGCGGTCGCCGTCAGCTGGTCGTTCGCAAGCGTAGGGATCACGCGGCCCTTGTCCGAGATGTCATCGTCCGATCCCAAGGCTAGGTTAGGGGCCGCCCCCACCATGGCCGATGTGCGCATGCCGCCGCCGAGCACCAATTGATGGGTGCCCCACCCGTGATCGGTGCCATCGCCATTGTTGCTCAAGGTGCGGCCAAAGTCCGACAGGGTGTACGCCAGCACGTTATCCCCAAGGGCTAGGTCGCCCATGGCCTTGTGGAACTTATCAAGTCCGAGGCTCAGCTCTCGCAATAGTGCTGGGTGGGACTCTGCTTGGTTGCTATGCGTATCAAAGCCCGTCAGTTGGGCGAAGAACACCTGGCGGCCGTACCCCTGGTCGCTTCCCAGCTTGATCATCGTGGCGATCGCTTCGAGTTGACCGATGAAACCACCGAAGGCCGAGGGCAGCGCCAGGTTGAGGTCATGCTCGGAGGGGACGGCGAACAGATCGCTGCCCCGATTACCGTAGAGATCCGCTGAGGTGTAGGCGAGGCCTGACCGTGTGTCGTTCCAATCCTCGCTCAGCTGCGCGAGCACGTCTTCGGAGCGATCGCCGAGGCGCTGGTAGGCCAGCTCGAACAGGTTCTCCGGCGTGCGCGGTGCGCGATCGGTGTAGTCCTGGGCGGGTGGCCTGACCGTATCCTCAAATCTGGGTGTCTGTGGATTTCCCATGAGAAACTGATAGAGCGCACGTCGGTTTGCAGCCAGGCGGTCGACGCTTGTGTCGATGGCACCGTCGACGGCGAAGGGATTGAACGCGGTGGGACCCGAGGACTCCAGCACTAGCGGCGTCGTTCGCAGGCCCGTTAGCATCTTGCTAGCGCTGCCCATCGAGACGTTCAAGCCGAGCGGGAACTCGGGGTCGTAGCCGCCGATCCACAGATCCGCAAGCTGCCCCGCCCACCCCGGGCCATTCAGCTGATCCGCTCGGCCGAGCTCGAGCTGGCGACGTTGATGGTTGTGGGCAAAGAGGAACAGAGGCAGGCGTGCCACGTCGTCTTCGATCTGAGCCTTGTCGGTGGGTACCACCAGGTTGCCCGTGTTGAGTACTGCCTTCAGACGCCCTGCTTCCATCAGCTGGGCGAGCTCCGGCATGACGCCGTTCACGCCGAGGGGCAATCCGGGCAGCGTATACATTCCCGCTAGGTAGGCTTGTGCCGGATCCAGGGGATCGCCGCCACGGTAGGGGTTGGTGCCAGGGGCTAGGGTGGCACTGGGAACGGTCAGTGTCGTGTCGGCGACGGCGAGGTTGCCGCGTGTGGCCGCGTAGGTAGCGTACGCTTCGCTCGCCGGGAGGGGCAGCAGCATGTTGTGTGCGTCGTTGCCGCCGCGAAGCATGATGATGACGAGGGCCTTGTAATCTCCCCTCGGTACCTGATTGCCGGCGCGCGCGGGAGCGCCGGCGAGCGTGCAGCAGCCCACGCTTGCGAGTGAGGTCAGGCGCAGGAAGTCCCGTCGATCGAGTTTCATTGGCATGTGTTCCTCAGATCCCTCACTGCACCATGTAGGCCGGCATCGCGGTGGCCATCACCAACGCATCGCGCACCAGTTCCCATGCTTCGAGGAAGCGCTTGTCGGCCTTTACCTCTGGCGGGTCATCTGCTTTCTCCCCCTTGTGCATGCCCTCGCGTAGGTGTTGGGCGAGGGCTTCGCGGTACTGCGTGGGTAGGCTGTCGCCGAACAGTCGCTCATCCACCCAATCGACGAGCGCGTCGACGGCGACCGCTTTGTACGGTTGATTGCCCTGCTCGTCCTCGAGATTGATGCTAGCGAAGTCCATGTTGCTGTCCCCCTCCATCGCGAGTTCCATGGCTATTAGAGGTGCGGTGAAGTTCACGTCGTAGACTCGGCCGTTGGAGAAACTCAGTACGCGACGGGAGCTGAGGCTACGATCGAAGCGAACGAACTCGCGGGTGTTGGCGAGGGACAGCACGAGGTTGGCCACATTGGCGTAGTACTGGTCGGTCATCATGACCATCTCGGGTGCGAGGAGATCCGCTTGCGTAAGGTCCGTGTCTGGCGGAGTGAAGTCGGGGTCGAAGAAGTTGAAGACCGACTCGGCGCGCATCGGTGCATACCCGATCACGCTGTCTAACTCACCCTCGTAGTAGATGTTGACCTCCGTGATCGGCACGCCGCCCTTATTGCTCATGAAGCCGGAGGGCACCGGAGCCACATCGAGCGCTCGCAACAACTGCGTGTAAGCCAGAAGGGGTTCTTTGATCTTGCTGTAGGCGGTGCCTTCGGCGTAGGCGTCTCGGTCGAGGAGAATGGCCTTAAGAACGGCGCCGAGATTGCCGCGCACGCCGGTGCCGTCATCGGTGAATACGTCGGCTACTCGAGCCACATACTGCGGCGAGGGGTTCGCCGTGACAAAGTGGGCGATGAGGTGCTTGGCGATGTATGGGGCGACGTTCGGATGAGTGAAGAGCGCATCGAGACTGGCGTCGAGGCCGCTGCGCGTCGAGTTGCCGTCGCCGTCGAGGGTGCGGTCGTCCGCGTCGAGGGCGATGCGTTGACCGAGGAGTACGACCTCACCATCGCCTTGCCCATCGTAGTACGGGTCGAGCTCATCTTCGTGCCAGGCCGGGTCGAAGACCATCGCTCGCGTGTGATCGCCATCGCCCGTTCGCGGCCCGCGAAAGCTGCGGCTGCCGGCGAGATTCCACCCGGTCATCACCTTGGCCAGCTCTTCGATATCGGTCTGTGTGTATGCGGGCACCGGTACTTCCTCGCCATCCACCGCGGCTTCGCCGTTCGGCGTGAGCGCGTATAGGCCGAGGGTGAACAGCTGCACTAGCTCGCGAGCGAAGTTCTCATCGGGGCGTGTCGCCTCCTGGGCGCTGGCCTTCTTATTGCCCGCATGCGAGAGAAAGGTTCCCATAGTGGGGCTGCGAGCGACGTCGCCCAGCAAATCGCGGTAGTTGCCGAAGGCGTGGCGCGCTAGGAGATCGTAGAAGTAGGCGAGGCTCTCGCCGCGCTGGTCCAAGGGGGGCGTACTGGTGGACGTCACCAGCAGCTGGCTGAGGGCGTAGGCCATGCGTTGGCGTAGGGGATCGGTGCCTACCAGCGGGTGGTCGATGGAGCCGAAGGCGTTATCGTTCCAGGCTGCCATCTGGAATCGGCGTACCAGCGGTTCCGCCGTGCGCTCGTTGAAGGCGATGCTGCCATCGACCGAGTCGACCGTGAAGAAGTCGATGTCGGGGGCGAAGGCCTCGGCGATCTCGATCGTGCGTTCCAGGTGAGTGGGCCATTCATCGCTCGGGCTATCGTAGGCCGAAGGCGTGGCCAGTTGGGCCTCTACCCAGCCCTCGGGCCCCAGGCGCTCAAGGTCGGCCATCAGGGTTGGGGTTGCCCCGAAGGTGCCCATCGAAAGGAGTTTGAAGCGCTGCTCGGTAGTGAGGTTCGCCGGGGCACTTACGCGCCCATCGCGTGGGTTGGCGTCGTCCACGTCGTCCACGCCGTCGCCGTCATCGTCCGCGTCACTGACATCGGGGATGCCGTCGCCGTCCAGATCGTCCTCGCCGGGCGCCGGCTCTGGTGGTGGTGCGGAGTCGCGTGTGGGATCTAGGGGAAAGGCGTCGTCGACGTCGTCCACGCCGTCGTTGTCGTCGTCGCGGTCGAAGCTGTCGAGCATCCCATCCTGGTCCGTGTCGGGTGCGTCCGGTTGGGTACGGCGCACCGCCTCTGAGAACGCCTCCCGCTGAGCGACGGCGAACTGCTCGGGGCTCATTTGGCCTGTGCGGACAAGGCCTACATCCCGAGCAGTGTCTGCCTGCACCACTGCGAGAATGGCCGCACCGGTGGAGCTGATCGGCCTAGCCTCGGCACTCGCCAGCAGCGAATTGACGTCCGCCACGGCTTCGGCCACATCGCTGATCGGCACGTCGTCCATCCACTCAATGCCAAGGTCGGTGAGAGCGCTCGTCAAGGCGCCGGTCAGAGGCTCCACCTGGTCGAGCAACGCACCGCCGATCAGCTGCTCCCCCAGGCGTCGCTGGAGCGCTTGTTCCAGCAGGGCGCTCGTGCGTGGGTCCGCGTCGGGGGCGAGGGCGGCCCGGCGCAGGGCCTTTAGCGTGAAGGCCAGCTGCTGCATCTGCTGCAGGAGCGCGGCCGCCTCGGCATCGCCGGCCAGAGTGGCTTCCCACACATCCAGGGTGCGCAGGGTACCTACGGCCGTCTCCACCCCCATCGCGCCAAGCAGCAGGTCGCCCTGAGCGTCGTCATCGAGGTGCGCTAGGAGGCTCGAGAGCGGCGTTACCATAAACGTCTCGGTTGAGTCTGGCTCGATCTTGGCGACCATGGTCAGACCTTCCAGGCGTAGCCCCGTGAAGGTGTCCACGCCATCCGTGGCGACCAAACGAGGCGTGATGCCCGGTTGCGGCGCGAAGTCCGGCACTCGGGCGTAGCCGCTCTCATCGGAGAGGGTGGACGGCTCATCGACATCGAGCACCCCGTCCGCGTCGAGATCGACGAAGACGATTGCGTTAGCCACCGGTCCGTCGATTACCCTCGCCTCGAGCACGTCCTCGACCTCCACTGTGACCGAGGCTCGAGCGGTGGCGTCTGCCGTGGCGGCGATGATCTCGAACACGTACCGAGTGTCTGCGCTCAAGGGTGCCTCGAAGTCAGGTGCGTCGATGAAAAGGACGCTTTGTCCCTCGATTCGCAGACGTGAAGCGTCAGGTCCTGCAAGGCTCATGGCGAGTTCGCCGCCGTCACTGGTGCCGGCGGAGAAATCGACGGCCTTCGCACTGCCCTCATCGACGCTCGTGCGTGCCGGTGCACTTACCGATGGCGTAGAAGGCACCGGGTCGGTGCCGCCGGTCTCGCCGCTGACTGGTGTGTCGTCGCCAGGGCTTGCGTTGCGGCCGCCAGAACCACCGCTACCACCACTGGAGTTGCAGCCTGCCGTCAGGGCGAGAAGCACTAGCATCAGCGCGAGGTGCACGCATGGCGGCGGGCGGAGTTGCATAGGGACCTTGCCTGAGTGAACGCACGACCCCGGGCGCGCCCACGCGCGCCATCGGGTGTAGGGCGTAGATGCTCTGCAAGGCGGAGGGCGCCGACGATGACCGCGATCTCGGAAAGAGAATCACGCGGGATTTACTTGACAGAATCGTTCACAAGGGAGGCTAGCGGTGAGATGCAGTACGCATCGGAAAGGGCGCGACGCGCGAGTTGGCGTGGCCGGCATGCCATAAGCGGGAGGGGCTACCAGCCGTTAACGCGCGGCCAGTAGTCGGTGTTTCTGGGGTCATCACCAATAACGACATAACCTTCAAAGCCGGCAGCACTCATGCACACGTGATTGGGCAGCACTCGTACTTGGGTGCCGACCGGCAATCGCGCCAGCACCTGCGGGCCGGTGACGTGGCCGTGCTCTTGGCTGACGGCAGTCACTCGGTAGCCCGGGAGCAAGCGTCCCGTGGCCGCGTCGGCGAGCAGACCGTAGGCAGTGTCGCGGGACTGCTCGGCCGTGGATCGGTCTTGGGACAGGGCCAAGGCGCCAGCATCAATGAACACCGTGTCTGTGGCCGTGTTCGCGCTGACCACGGTGGCCAACACGCTCACAGCCAAATCCTCGAGCGCACAGATGCCTAGCCCGTGTTGAAAGAGGTCGTTGAACATCCACACGCCGGCGCACAGCGTATCGACGCCCTCCAGTTGCTCTGCGAAGACCGCCACCGGGCTGCCACCCAGGCAGACGGACTCGACGGTGAGTCCAGCCGAACGAAGTTGCTCGGTGGCGGCCAAGGTCGCGCGGCGACAGCGCTCGACGATCTGAGCCCCTTGGGTGGCGTCAGAAGCAGTGTAGGTGCGGCCGGCGTAGCCATAGACCCCACCGAGGCTAACGGCCTGCGGTGCCGTGCGCAGCAGCGCTGCGCACTCCATAAGAGCGGGTGCCTCGGGCGCCAGGCCGCCGCGGTAGCCGTCGCTGTCGATCTCCAGCATGACTCGCAGCGGGAGATCTTCGCCGCTTGCGGGCGCCGATGAGATGAGCTGCTCGAGGGCCTGCGGCGTGTCGACCAGGAGGCCCAAGCGGGCGCCGCGTGCCACCAGCGCACGTGCTCGCGCGTGCTTGGCCGGCGCCAGCGGGATGGCGTGCAGGATATCGCGTGCGCCCGCATCGAACAGGTACTCCGCTTCGCGCAGCGTCGACACGGCGATCGATGGTGCCGAGGCGCCTGGTGCTCTTGGCAATCGGGCCATGACCTCGGCGCTCTTGCTGGTCTTCATGTGCGCGCGCAACTGAACGCCAAGGTGGCGCGTGCGCTCGCTCATCGCGTCGATGTTGCGGGCGAGCACGGTGGGGTCAAGTAGCAGGCACGGGGTGGGAAGGTCCATGAACGGCGGCTCTGGCAGGTACCTCGCCGAGCATAGGGGGCAGTCGATGGACTTGGCCAGTGCGCGAGGCGCCGGCGAGAGAGCTTACCGAAGCGGTGCGGGGTAAGGGACAGGGAATCTGCGGCAGCCGCTTAGCATCGGCGACCCGCGGGACAGGGTGGAGAGTGAACCTAGAGTGCGCTCATGTCGAAGTCATCGTCGTCGAACTCTTCAATGGCACTGCGCAGGCGTTTGCGCTCGATCATCTCTTCGATCGCGGCGCGCGCAGAGCTGGCCGTGCGCTTCTTCGGCGCCTCTTCCTTCAGGGACTCCAGTTCAGCGGCGATGGATTCGGGATCGAACAGATCCGTATCCGTGAACTCGTCGCTCCCCTCTACCTCGAAATCATCCGAATCGTCATTGTCCTTCTGCACCACGGTTCTCCCTCCTGTAGCGAGACCCCGACGCACATTCACGATGCGTTCGAGTGTCGATATACCACGAGACCGCGGCCGGTGCGATAGTGACTTTGCTACGTCGCCGGCTGCCCCTCACGAAGTGCCACTTTTACGGGGGCAGCGGTCGTGCAGACGTAGACCTGGATCACAGTTCCGGCGCGCGACACGCGGGACGCGCGCGGATCGCGAGCCAGTACCCGGCGGGAAAGCAGCTGGCGCTCGCGGTTGCGCCTATTGGATCAGGTTGTTGAGTTCGAAGATCGGTAGGAGGATGGCGATCACGATGATGAGCACTACGCCGCCCATCACCAGCACCAGCAGCGGCTGCATGATGCCGAGGAGCGTGGCGATGATCGATTCCATCTCACGCTCTTGGTTACCGGCGGCGCGGTCGAGCATGTCCTCCAACTCGCCGCTGGCCTCGCCGCTCTTGATCAGGTGAATGGTCATCGGCGGAAACAGGCGGCTGCTCGCGAGTGAAGCGCCGATCGGAGCCCCTTCGCGCACCCGCGAGGAGGCCTCCGCTACGGCCTCACGCATGGGGACGTTCGTGATCACCTCGCCAGAGATGCGCAGCGCATCGAGCACCGGCACGCCGCTACCGGCCAGGATGCTTAGCGTGCGCGTGAAACGGGCTGAGTTAGCCCCGCGGACCATGCGTCCGAACACCGGAGCGCGCAGCTGCAGCCGGTGAAACACCCGCTTTGGGCCCGGCTTCTGCAGCAACCAGCGAGCGCCTAGGGCCCCCACGATGAGCAGCACCGCGATCACCAGCAGGTTCTCGCGCATGAACGCGCTGAGCCCGATCAGTACTCGAGTGAGCAGCGGTAGCTCCTGCTGCATATTGTCGAACACCCCCACCACCTGC
Organism: Pseudomonadota bacterium; assembly: GCA_039193195.1. Lineage (NCBI taxonomy): Bacteria > Pseudomonadati > Pseudomonadota > Pseudomonadota bacterium. The sequence continues at coordinate 94,122 of JBCCWS010000018.1, read as the reverse complement.
GGGACCACGTAGGTGAGCAGGCCGGTAACGATGAGCAGGGATAGGGTGATGAGGATGATCGGGTAGATCATCGCTTGCTGGATGCTCTGCTGCAGCGCGTGGCGGCTCTCCGTGTAGTCCGCCAGACGCTCGAGTACGCCGTCCAGGTGGCCTGAGGACTCGCCCGCTGCTACGGTCGCGATGTAGATCTCCGGAAAGGCGCGAGGGAAATCACGCAGACCGTCGGCCAGCGTGTGACCCTCGACAACCCGCGATCGCACCCCGAGGGTGACGGAGGTGACGCCGGGTTTTTCAGCTTGCTCACCGACGGCCTGCAGAGCTTCCTCGAGCGGCAGGCCAGAGCGGCTGAGGGTGGCGAGTTGCCGGGTCATGAGCGCGAGATCCATCGCCCCCATCGAGCCCGCGCGCTTTCCGCTGCCGCTCGCGCTGGCCTTGCCAGCTCTCTCCGCGATCTCCGTGACCTTGACCGGCAGCAGCGCGCGGTCGCGCAGGAGCTGGCGCACCTGGCGCGGCGTATCGCCCTCGAGGACACCCTTGCGGTTCTTGCCGTTGGCGTCGACGGCGACGTATTCGAAAGCTCCCACCGGCGCTTAGTCCTCGCGAGTAACGCGGAGCACCTCTTCCAAGGTGGTTAGACCCTTGAGCACCAGGCGCCGGCCGTCGTCACGAATACCGATCGTGCGGGTGCGGGCGTGGCGTTCGATCTCCTGCTCGCTGGCACCGTTGTGGACCAGCGTGCGCATATGCTCGTCGACCAGCAGCAGCTCGTATATTCCCGAGCGGCCGGTGTAGCCGCTGTGTTTGCATGCGGGGCACCCCACGGGACGATAGATGGTTGCCGGGTCGTCCTCGCGTAGATTCAAGAGCTCTCGTTCGCGTGGATCCGGCGAGTAGGCTTCCTTGCACTCCGGGCACAACACGCGCACGAGGCGCTGGGCGAGGACCCCGATGAGGCTAGAGGACAGTAGGAAGGGCTCGATGCCGATGTCGTGCAGACGGGTCACGGCGCCAACGGCCGTGTTGGTGTGCAGGGTGGAGAGCACGAGGTGTCCAGTGAGCGAGGACTGCACGGCGATCTCGGCGGTCTCCTTATCGCGGATCTCACCGACCATCACCACGTCCGGGTCCTGACGCAGGATCGCGCGCAGGCCGCGGGCAAAGGTCATGTCTACCTTGGTGTTGACCTGGGTCTGGCCGATGCCGTCAAGGTAGTATTCGATGGGATCTTCCACGGTCATGATGTTGCGGCTATCGTCGTTGATCCGCGTGAGCGAGGCGTAGAGCGTAGTGGTCTTACCGGAACCGGTGGGGCCGGTCACGAGGATGATGCCGTGAGGCTTATGGATCAGCTCGTCCATGTAGCCCATGGTGCCCGGCTCCATGCCGAGGGCCGTGAGCTCCAGGCGACCAGCCTGCTTGTCGAGCAGACGCATCACCACGCGCTCGCCGTGACCGCACGGCAGGGTGGAGACGCGCACGTCCACGGCGCGACCGGCGATACGCACGCCGATGCGGCCATCTTGGGGCAGGCGCTTTTCGGCGATGTCCAGACGCGCCATCACTTTGATGCGTGAGACCACCAGGGGCGCCACGGCGCGCTTGGACTGCAGCACCTCCCGCATCACGCCATCCACACGGAAGCGCACTACCAGGCGGTTCTCGAAGGGTTCGATGTGGATGTCCGAGGCGTTTTCCTTCACCGCCTCGGTAAGCACGGCGTTGATCAATTTGATGATCGGCGCGTCGTCGTCGCTCTCGAGAAGGTCCGAGGGTTCGGGCAGGGAGTCGGCAACGAGGTTGAGGTCGGTCTCGTCGTTGAGGCCCTCCACCATCTGCATGGCGTTGTTCGAACCGCTCTCATAGGCCTCGCGCAGCAGCTGGTCGAAGCGCTCGGAACTGACGCGCGTCGGCACGAGGGGGACGCCGGCGAAGCGGCGAGCCTCGGCCAGGCTGCTCAGGCTCACCCCCTCGCGACAGTACAGCTGCGCCTTGCCGTCCTCGTAGGCGCTGATCAGCACGCCGTGGCGCTTAGCAAAGGGGAAGGGGAGGTAGCGATGCTCGCCTGATCCCGTGCTCGCTGCCGACTCGTCCTGCGGCAGCTGCGCGTCGTCGGCGGGCAGTTCGTTCGGATTGACAGCCATGGCAGTTCAAAGACCTCGCAAATTTCCTTGGCGACGCGGTGTACTACCCGTCGCGTCGGCTGGTGCCCGGGGGCGGGCGCTCAGCCTATGCTCAGGGGTTAGCCGCCGGACTTGCAGCTTCGGCGGCGGCGTCGTTCAACGCGCCGCTGATGCCGCGTGTGCGCAGATCGATCAGCGGTGGAATCGACGGCGGTGTCTCACCGCCGAGCAGCCCGCCCTTACGGTCGTAGATGGTCTGCCCGCGCACCTGCGTGTACTTCTCGTTGGTGGCGAGGGCCGCCGCCTCTGCGTCACGCAATATCCGCGGCTGCACGAACACCATCAGATTACGCTTATTCCTCTCCGCCGTCCGGGCCCTGAACAAATTCTTCAGCAGCGGTAGGCGCCCGAGCACCGGCACGCGCTGTTCGCTCTCGGTCAGCGACTCGTCGATCAGACCGCCCATCACCACGACACCGCCATCTTCCACGATCACCTTTTGTGTGATCGTGCGCCGGTTGGTGATGAGGTCCACGGCACCTGCCGAGCCCTGGCTAAGGCTAGACACCTCGAGCTCGATATCGAGGATCACGGCGTCGCCTTCGTTGATCTGAGGCGTGACCTTTAGGGTCAGGCCCACGTCCTGACGCTGAATCGTCTGGAACGGGTTGACCGCGCCTTGGTTGGCGCCGGTGTTACTGAAGGATCCGGTCAGGAATGGTACCTGCTGGCCAACGCTGAGCTCCGCCTCTTCGTTGTCTAGGGTGGTGATCGTGGGGTAGGAGAGGATGTTGGTACGCGCGTCTCCCTCGAGCGCGGTCAGCAGCGCCGCGAAGCTCGTGCCGCCCTCGCGTATGCGACCAAGACCGAAGGTGAGCCCGTCTTGCACCAGTCCTGACGCGTCGGCCGGCACGCTGCCGTCAGCCGCGGCGACGGCCCCGGCGACGTCTACGATGCTGTTGCCGCTCGAGCGAAAATTGGTGGCGCCGGCGGACGCGGCCGTGCTCGTGGCATCTGTTATCCAGGTCACGCCCAACTCCGCGGAGCGGTCGGCAGAGACATCGACGATGATGGCGTCGAGCACCACCTGGGCGCGGCGGATGTCGAGCTGATCGATCACCGCCTGCAGGGAGCGCATCACCTTGGGCGGTGCTGTGATCACGAGGGCGTTGGTCGCCGCATCGGCCCAGATGATGACGCCACCACGCTGAGCTGGGCTACCGCCGCCACCGCCGCCGGCTTGAGCCTGGCCGCCGCCACCGCCGGTGCGGTTTTGCTGTTGCTGCTGGTTGACCTGCTCCGTGAGGCGGCCGGCCAGTTCCTCGGCGTCGGCGTAGCGCAGGTAGATCACCTGGGTGTTGCCGCCAGTTTCGAGGGGCGTGTCGAGGTGAGCGATAAGCGTGCGATAGCGCAGGCGCTCCGTCCGTTCGCCAGAGACCAGGATGCTGTTGGTTCGCTCGTCGGCGATCAGGCTGACCGGCTGTGAGGAGCCGTCGGCAGCGCGAGCCCCGGCCTGGTTCAGGGCGGTGAGCACGCGCACCAATTCGCCGGCGGTGGCGTGCTCGAGGGTGATGACCTCAATCTCCTCGTCCGAGTCGCGGTCGATGCGCTGGATGATGCGCGTGAGGCGATATACGTTGGCCTCACGGTCGGAGATGATCAGCATGTTCGAGGCGGGGTGCGCCGCCAAATGTCCGTACTGGGGCACGAGCGGGCGCAAGATCGGCACCAGCTGGGCAGCGCCCACGTTGTTGACCCGGATCACGTGGGTGACGATCTCGTCGGAGCGGTCGCTGAGAGTGGTCGGCAGATCGGTGCTCGGCAGCTGGCGCGCGTTCGTGTCCGGTAGCACCTTCACCACGTTGCCCGATGGGATGGCGACGAAGCCATTCACCTGCAGCATGGCGAGGAAGGCCTCGTAGAGGGCGTCGCTCGGCATCGGCGCGCCGAAGAAGGTGACGGGACCTTTGACGCGCGCGTCTACGATGAAGCTGCGGCCGGTCTCGTTGGCGACGATCTTGATAACGTCCTGCACGTCGACGCCGACGAAGTTGGGCGTGAAGTACTGATCGTCGCCCGTTTGCGAGAACACGTCAGCACCCGGGCTCACGAGCAAGAGGACGATCGCGAGCGCCCAGCCGGACCGCGTCGCCCGTGATGTGCGGCGAGCGTTGGGGTCGTCGGGGGAGTGTTGCTGACTCATGTAGTGATGAATTCCGCTGACGTGAAAGGGACGAGTTAGGTGATGCACGACGTCAGCCCCCGCTTAGGGCGGCTTGACCCGGATCGAGCACGATGGTCTCCGTGCTGCCGTTACGTTCGACGGTCACGGCGATCGGCACCTGACCCTCGAGCTGTTTAAAAATCTCGAAGCCCCGATTGGGGTTGTCTAACGCGGCGCCGTTGATTTGCGTGACGAGATCGCCGGGGCGCAGACCGAGGCGGGCGAAGGCCTGGCGGTCCTTGCCGGGGTACACGCGGTAGCCCTTAAGCTCGCCGCTGTCGAATACTGGCTGGGGACGAAGGAGATCGCTGAGCTTTACCTGGCCTGCGGCGACTTGGTCGACCAAGCTCTGCACGGACTTGTTTTGGGCCCGGTTGCGCGATGGCGCGCGACGTACGGCACTGCGTCGCCGCGCTGGCGTGGGGCTGGCCGCGAGATCGGCGATTTCAGGCAGGGACAGCTTGGTCAGCTGGCCGTTCTTACTAATGCGCACCCACTGGGAGTACACCCCGTCCACCTTGGCCTGCTCGCCCTCGACTTGGTCCCCCACACGGTAGACTGCGGCACTGTTGCGCGAGTTGACGATAACCGCCTGGCCCGCCCGGCCGCTGTTGTCCGCCAACACACCGAGAAGCTTGAGGCTGCGATCTTCCTCCAAGTCGTCGTCGGGCGTGAGGTCGGCCACCACCACCGGGGTCGCATCCGGATTGAATTCACCGAATAGGTGGGCGCTCACGATGCCCGCCGCAGACTCTCGCCCCCCCGGCCCGGCGCTGATCGACGGACCTGCGCTGGTCGCCGGCGGCGCGGCGACAGGCCCCAGATCGGGCTGGGGAATCAGCAGCCAGACGATTTGTCCAAGGTTCCAGGCCACGGCCACGGCGAGCACCAGAGCTACCCAGGGCGGCAACACCTTGGAGGCCTGGATCAGCAGCTGATCAGGCGGGGTTTGGCGCAGGCGGTCGATGGCAGGTGCGATGTTCATGGCGTTCCGTCAGACCTGAGGGGGACCCAGAGGTTCTAGTGTGATCAACAGGCCCGCCCACGGTCGGCCGACGCAGCCCAAAATTTTATGCGCCGCGACCACTTGCCCACAAGCACTGGGGTGCCCGGACTGTGGACCAGTGTCACTCTCGGCACCTGATTCCGCTTGGGAAATATAGCCCTAAAGTCGGCTTTTGCCCGTGTCTCGGGTCGCGTGTTTCAGGGTAAACGCCGCGTTCGGCAGATTGGGTTGCCTCACGCTTACACAGCACCTTGTTTCGCGCCCACGCTGACCCTATAAAGGATTGCGATGAGTATCTCGTCCCACGCCGGCCCTCGCGGCCGACCATACCCCGCGGCGGCCGACCGCGGGTGCGATCCAGTATGAGTGAGCTTCCGGAAAATCCGGCAACCGACGATGACTCCGGCGTTCTCGCCCAGGAGCAAGAGCCGCAGACCAAACAGCCACCGCTGTTTCGGGTTGTGCTGCTGAACGACGACTACACGCCAATGGAGTTCGTGGTCGATGTGCTGCAGCGGATTTTCTCGATGGACAGAAGCAAGGCCACTAGGATCATGCTGGAAGTCCACACCCGCGGGCGCGGAGTGTGTGGCGTCTACACCTACGAGATAGCGGAGACCAAGGTCGCGCAGGTGAACGCGTACTCACGCGAACACCAGCATCCGCTGCTCTGCACGATGGAGGAGAGCTGAGTGCTCAGCCGAGAACTCGAGTTCACGATCAACGAGGGCTTCCGCCGCGCGCGGGAGAAGGGCCACGAATTCATCACCGTCGAGCACCTATTGCTGGCGCTGCTCGACGTGCCGGAGGTGGAGGAGATCCTCCATGCCTGCCGAGCGGACGTGCTCGAGCTGAAGCGTCAACTCACGGAGTTCATCGACGAGTCCACGCCCGTCGCAGGCACCGAACGCGATCAGGAGGTGCAGCCCACGCTTGGCTTCCAGCGCGTTCTGCAGCGCGCCGTGTTCCACGTGCAGTCGAGCGGCAAGTCCGAGGTGGGGCCAGCCAACGTGCTGGTGGCCATCTTCGGCGAAAAGAAATCTCAGGCGATTCACCTGCTGAATGCGCAGGACGTGAAGCGCCTGGACGTGGTGAATTTCATCTCCCACGGCATCTCCAAGATCGATGACGAGAGTGAGCGGCCGTCCACCGAGTCGGGTGAGTCCGAGAAGGACGGGGAGGCGAACCGCAGCCCCCTCGAGAAGTACGCGGTCAACCTCAACCAGCGTGCGGACGAGGGCCGTATCGACCCGCTGATCGGCCGTTCGCTGGAAATTGAGCGCACGGTGCAGATCCTCTGCCGGCGCCGCAAGAACAACCCCCTCTACGTGGGTGAGGCCGGCGTAGGCAAGACCGCGATCGCCGAGGGCCTCGCGCGCAAGATCGTGGAGGGCGACGTCCCCGACGTGCTGACCGATTGCACCATCTACGCCCTGGACTTGGGCTCGCTGATCGCCGGTACCAAGTATCGTGGCGACTTCGAGAAGCGCCTGAAGGGCGTGCTCTCAGAGCTCAAGCGCCTTCCGGGCGCCGTACTATTCATCGATGAGATCCACACGCTGATCGGCGCCGGGGCGGCCTCGGGCGGGGTGATGGACGCGTCGAACCTGATCAAGCCCGTGCTCGCCAATGGCGAGCTGCGCTGCATCGGCTCGACCACCTACAACGAGTACCGAGCGATCTTCGAGAAGGACCACGCCCTCGCGCGGCGCTTCCAGAAGATCGATGTGCCCGAGCCGAGCATCGACGAGACGGTGGAGATCCTCGTCGGCCTGCAGTCGCGCTTCGAAGAGCACCACTCGGTGACCTATGACTTCGACGCGCTGAAGGCGGCGGCAGAGCTCGCGGCCAAGCACATCAATGACCGTCATCTGCCGGACAAGGCGATCGACGTGATCGATGAGGCAGGCGCCAATATTCGCCTGCAGCCGCCGGAGTCGCGAGCAAGCCAGGTGACCGTGCAGGATATTGAGGCCATCGTGGCAAAGGTCGCACGGATTCCGGCCAAGAGCGTATCCGCCTCGGATCGCGACCAGCTGCGCACGCTCGAGCGAGACCTGAAGCTGGTGATCTTCGGTCAGGACCCGGCCATCGCTACGCTGGCCTCTGCGATCAAGATGTCTCGCTCAGGACTCGGCGACGAGCACAAGCCGGTCGGCTCCTTCCTGTTCGCTGGCCCCACCGGAGTGGGCAAGACGGAAGTCACGCGCCAGTTGGCCATGAGCCTTGGCGTGGAGCTGGTTCGCTTCGACATGTCCGAGTACATGGAGCGGCACACGGTCTCGCGCCTGATCGGTGCGCCGCCGGGCTACGTCGGCTATGACCAGGGCGGCCTGCTCACCGAGGCGATCAACAAGCACCCGCACAGCGTGCTCCTGCTCGATGAGATCGAGAAGGCGCACCCCGACGTGTTCAACCTGCTGCTGCAGGTGATGGACCACGGCACGCTCACGGACAACAACGGCCGCAAAGCCGATTTCCGCCACGTGATCATCGTGATGACCACCAACGCCGGTGCTGCCGAGATGAGTCGATCGTCGATCGGCTTCACTCAGCAGGACCACACGACGGACGGCATGGAGATCATCCGCAAGCAGTTCACGCCGGAGTTCCGCAATCGTCTCGACGCCATCATCCAGTTCGCCGCGCTGCCCCCGCAGGTGGTCGTGCGGGTGGTCGACAAGCTGCTACTCGAGCTCGAGATGCAGCTGGAGGACAAGGGTGTGAGCCTCGAGGTCGACGCGGACGCCAAGGCTTGGCTCGGCGAGCACGGCTACGACGAGAAGATGGGTGCTCGGCCCATGGCGCGACTCATTCAGGACAAGATCAAACGGCCCTTGGCTGACGAGCTGCTGTTTGGGCGTCTCGCTGACGGCGGCGTCGCCGTGGTCAGCGTGGAGGACGACGAGCTGTCGATCAGCACTCGCGAAGGCGAGACGCTGTCTCCGGTCACCTGAGGGTAAGTCTCGGAAGCCGCCGCGGCGCCTGGGCGCCGTCGGCGGTCAGCGGGCGCGGTAGACGATGCGACCCTTGGACAGATCGTAGGGCGTGAGCTCTACCGTCACCGTGTCACCGGTGAGAATGCGGATGTAGTGCTTGCGCATCTTGCCCGAGATGTGAGCGGTCACCACGTGACCGTTCTCGAGCTCCACCCGAAAGTAGGTATTAGGCAGGGTCTCTAGGACTTTGCCCTGCATTTGAATTGCGTCTTCTTTCGCCATGTGCCTCGTCGTTCTGGGTATGTGGCGGGACGGCATTCTTGCCGAAGGCCGTGCCCTTTGCAAACCGATCAGTCGCCGTTCGGCGCCGACTCACCGCCCCAGCTACGCCAGGACTCGACCGGGATATGGGTGCAGGCGCGCGCTTCCTCAAGCCAACGTAGGAAGGTCACGCGGGAAATGCTCCGGCTGCCAAGGCTTTGCAAGTGCGAGGAGGGCAGCTGGCAATCGATGAACTGGTAGCCTCGCACCTGCAGCTGCCGCACGAGGCGAACCAGAGCGACCTTCGATGCATCCGATGCGCGGCTGAACATAGACTCACCGAAGAACACCCCACCGAGCGCGACGCCGTACAGTCCCCCCACCAGTTCGCCGCCATGCCAGGTCTCCACCGAGTGCGCGTGAGCGAGTTCGTGCAGATGACAGTACGCTCGGAACATGTCGCTGGTGATCCAGGTGTCCGCACAGGTGCCTCTTGGGGCAGCGCAACCCTGCATGACCTCGGCGAAGGCTTGGTCGAAGGTGGTCTCGTAACTGCCGTTGCGTTCGCGCTTAGCCAGGCTCCGCGAGACCTTGAGTTCGTCCAAGCGCAGGACCGCGCGAGGGTCTGGAGACCACCACAGGATCGGCTGTCCCTCGAACCATGGGAACACGCCTGCCGCGTAGGCGGCGAGCAAACGCTCCGGCGAGAGATCGCCGCCGGCGGCGAGCAGTCCCTCGGGCGAGTCGAGCGCATCGTTCGGGTGCGGAAAGGCATCCGGCGGATCCTCCGGTCCGATCCAATGCAGCTTTGCGGCGCGCGTCAACGCATCGACTCCCGATCGCCCGCACCGCGACGGAAGGGAAGGTGCTCGTCCGCAGAGTCCATGTAGCGATCGACGCCGTTGCGCTCGCTCTCGAGGTAGGAGGCGATCGCGTTCGCAAACGCGGGCTCGCCGATCATATGGCCGGACCAGGTGGCCGTAGGCTCGAAGCCGCGGCTGAGCTTGTGCTCGCCTTGGGTGCCTGGCTCGAAGCGCTCAATGCCCTCGGCGATGCAGTAGTCAATGCCCTGGTAGTAGCAGGTTTCGAAATGCAGCGAGTGGTAATCGCCGGCGCAGCCCCAGTAGCGCCCGTACAGGGTCTTCGCATCGCGGAAAAAGATCGCCGCCGCCACCGGCTTGCCCTCGCGTTGTGCTAGGCACACCTGCAGCTGCCCTCCTAGGCGCTCGGCCAGCATCGGGAACAGGGTGGGCGGAAAGTAAGGATCGTGGCCGCGCTTTAGGAAGGTGGAGGCATAGAAGTCGTAGACCTGGTCCCACGTGCCCTCGTCGAGCGTGTCGCCCCGGCGCCAGTCGAAGCGGATACCGTCCTCCTGGACCCGGCGTCGCTCGCGCTTGACCTTCTTTCGCTTGGCGGACGAGAAAGTGCCTAAGAAATCATTGAAGTCACCGTAGGCTCGATTGCGCCACTGGAACTGACAGTCCTTGCGCAGCAGATAGCCGGCGCTCTCTAGGGCGCCACGATCTGCGTCCTTCGGGAACAGCAGGTGATGAGAAGAGACGCCGAGCTCCTGAATTGCATCGGCCAAGGTGAGGAGCAAGCCCTGGCGCAGCGCTTCGGTGCTGGCGAAGGCATCCGGCGCCGCCTTACTGAGCAGCAGGCGCGGACCCGTTACCGGGGTGAAGGGGATGGCGGTCAGGAGCTTTGGATAGTACTCGCGGCCGTAGCGCCGGTAGGCGTCGGCCCACGCCCAGTCGAAGACGAACTCACCCCAAGAGTGGTACTTGAGATACGTTGGCACCACGGCCAAGACGCGGTTGCCAGCACCCGGTTCGCGCAGCACGGCGTGCTGCGGCGCCCAGCCGGTCGCCTCGCCGACGGTACCGGAGGCCTCTAGCGCATGCAGGAAGGGGTAGGAGACGAATGGCTGATCGCCCGTGTCTAGCGTAGCCCACACCTCGGGCCCGATCTCTTCCATGCTGCTGGCGAAGCTCAGGCAGTAGGGAGCCGGCGCGCTGGGCGCCGGTGGCGACGTCTCGGGCTCGATCGCGGACAAGGGTTACGTTTCTCCGGCTAGATGATCCAGGTAGCGCTCGGCGTCGAGCGCGGCCATGCACCCGGAACCTGCGGAGGTGATTGCTTGTCGGTAGACGTGGTCGGCCACGTCACCCGCGGCGAACACGCCCGGCACGCTGGTGGCGGTGGCATCGCCGTCGATGCCGGATTTCACCGTGATGTATCCGCCGCGCATGTCGAGCTGTCCCTCGAAAATTCCCGTGTTCGGCGTATGGCCGATGGCGATGAAAGCGCCCGCTACGTTGATGTTCTGCGCCTTATCCGCGTGAACGTCGCGGACACGCAGGCCCGTGACGCCTTGCTCATCGCCCAGTACTTCGTCCACGACGTGATTCCAGACGAGGCGAACTTTGCCTTCTTCCGCCCGATGCATGAGCTTGTCCTGCAGGATTTTCTCAGCCCGCAGCTTATCGCGGCGATGCACCAGGGTGACGCTGCCGGCGATGTTGGAGAGGTAGAGTGCTTCCTCCACCGCCGTGTTGCCGCCGCCAACCACGGCCACGTCACGACCGCGGTAGAAGAAGCCGTCGCAGGTGGCGCACGCGGAGACGCCCATGCCCTTGAACTTCTCCTCCGACTCGAGCCCGAGGTAGCGAGCGGAGGCGCCGGTGGAGATGATCAGCGCATCGCACGTGTATAGGCCCTGGCCGCTGGTGAGTCGGAAGGGGCGCACGGAGAGATCCACCTCATCGATGTGATCGAGGACGATCTGCGTCTCGAAGCGTTCCGCGTGCTGACGCATGCGCTCCATCAGGGCCGGCCCCTGCAGGCCCTCGACGTCGCCTGGCCAGTTGTCGACGTCCGTCGTGGTCATGAGCTGGCCGCCTTGCTCAGCACCGGTGATTAATACGGGGTTCAGGTTGGCGCGCGCAGCATAGACTGCCGCGGCGTAGCCGGCGGGGCCGGAGCCGAGGATGATAAGGCGTGCGTGCTTGATCGGTTCCATGATGTTCGTCTTGCTCAGTGCGTAGGGCCGTGAGGACCGTACCTCCCCAGCGCGTTGCTGGCCAGGTAGTCCATCGGGCAAAAGGGCGAAATTGCGCCATGCGCGACGGGTTTCAAGATCACCGTTGTTGCGACGCAGTGGGCTACCATTGCTCGCCGCTCCGAACGCCGTCCATCGCACCCCTCGCCACACTGCACGGATCGCAGTATGTGGGTTGTGCGTCAGGCTGTTATGCTCTTCTTTTAGAACAGAACTGAAGATTCAGGGACGATTTTTGATGGTGACCGTGTTCAGAGCGTTGCGCGAAGGCGCCCTTTGGGTACTCGCGGCCCTAGGTGGGCTGCTGATCATCGCCCTCGCCACCTACGATGCACGCGATCCGGGATTCACCTACTCCGGAGACGCGGGGCCTGTCTCCAACGCTGTCGGTCCCGTCGGCGCGGTCATCTCCGATGTGCTCTTCATGCTCTTCGGGACGCCCGCGTACCTGTTTCCTATCATGGTCTTCTACGCGGGCTGGCGCATCATCCGTCCGCGTCCTGCGGATGCGCGTCCGGAACGAGGGGTGGTGGCCCTGCGCGTCAGTGGGTTCTTCCTCACTATACTCACTAGCGCCGCCTTGGCCGCCCTGCACTTCTCCGGCGATGGCATGCCCAGCAGTGCCGGCGGCGTTGTGGGTAACGTGCTCGGCGGCACCTTGGCTTCGGGCCTGAGTTTCCTCGGCGCCACGGTGCTCCTTCTCGCCCTATGGCTGACCGCGGTCTCCTTGTTCACTGGGATTTCGTGGATCGCCGTCGTGGACAGCGTGGGCTACGGTTGCCTGTACCTCGTCGATCGCGTCCGCGGTGCCGTCAGCGATATGCGCGAACGCGCCGAGCAGCGCAAGGTGCGTCAAGAGCGCGTGAAGGCGTTAAAGGTGGAAACCAAGCGGCAAGAGAAGCGCCAGGCACCTCGCATCGAGCCGAGCATACCCAAGCCCAAGCCTTCTGAGCGGACCGAGCGGGAGCGGCAACGTCCGCTGTTCGAGAACGTGCCCGCGGGCAGCCTGCCGCCGCTGAATCTGCTCGAGGAGGCGCCGGCCAAAAAAGAGCAGTACTCGGACGAGTCGCTGGAAGCCCTGTCGCGCCTGGTCGAGCTGAAGCTGGCTGATTTCGGAATCGCCGTGGAGGTGGTGTCCGTGGCGCCTGGGCCTGTCGTCACGCGCTTCGAACTGAGCTTGGCTCCAGGCCTTAAGGCCGCTCGGATCACCGCTCTCGCGAAGGACTTGGCACGCTCCCTTTCGGTGATAAGTGTGCGCGTGCTGGAGGTGATCCCGGGTAAGTCTGTGGTTGGGTTAGAGATCCCGAATGAACAGCGCGAGTTGGTCACGTTGGGGGAGATCCTGAGCAGTGACGCCTACGAAGGCATGAGCTCACCCCTGACGCTCGCCCTAGGCAAGAGCGTCTCCGGCGCGCCCGTGGTGGCCGATCTCGGCCGCATGCCCCATCTACTCATCGCCGGTACCACCGGCTCAGGCAAAAGCGTGGGCATCAACGCCATGGTGCTGAGCCTGCTCTACAAGGCGACGCCCGAGCAGGTGCGTCTGATTATGGTCGATCCGAAGATGCTGGAGCTCTCCGTGTACGAGGGCATTCCCCATCTGCTGGCACCGGTGGTCACGGACATGAAGGAGGCGGCCAACGCCCTGCGCTGGTGCGTGGCGGAGATGGAGCGTCGCTACCGCCTGATGTCCGCCTTAGGTGTGCGCAACCTTGCCGGCTTCAACCGCAAGGTTCGCGAGGCCGAGGCGAGCGGTGAGCCGATCCTCGATCCGCTCCATCAGCCAGACCCCCTCGCCGAGGGGCCTGACACCGCCCCCGCGCTGCAGCCACTGCCGAGCATCGTGGTGGTGATTGACGAGCTGGCCGACATGATGATGATCGTCGGCAAGAAGGTGGAGGAGCTGATCGCGCGCCTGGCGCAGAAGGCGCGCGCGTCGGGCATCCACCTGATCCTCGCCACCCAGCGTCCGTCCGTGGACGTGATCACGGGCCTGATCAAGGCCAATATCCCCACCCGCATCGCCTTTCAGGTGTCCGCACGGGTGGACTCGCGCACGATCCTCGACCAGATGGGTGCCGAATCGCTCCTCGGCCACGGTGACATGTTGTACCTGCCGCCGGGAACGGCGCTTCCCGAGCGCGTCCATGGCGCGTTTGTTGACGATCATGAGGTGCACGCTGTGGTCGAATACCTCACGCAGTCCGGCACGCCGGAGTACATCGACGAGGTGCTCGAAGGGCCGTCGCAGCCGCTGCCCGGGATCTCTGGCGAGGAGCCCGCGGCGAACGATGATCCGGAGCAAGATGCGCTCTACGACGAGGCGGTGGCTATCGTCACGGAGACGCGCAAGGCCTCGATCTCAGGCGTCCAGCGACGGCTGAAGATCGGCTACAACCGCGCCGCGCGCCTGGTCGAAGCCATGGAAGCGGCTGGCATTGTCGGACCTCTAGAGTCGAACGGCGGGCGCGAAGTGCTTGCGCCGCCTCCACCTAAGGAGTCTTCTCGGTGACCTCGTTGCTTTGCCCTATAGCCGCCTTCGGGATGACTTGCCTGGCGCTGCTGGCGACGCCGCTGCAGGCGGGCACCAGTGCCGATGAGCTGGCTGAGGGGGCCGCCGTGTTGGAGGCCTACCTGTCTGATCTGAGCACAGTGCGCGCACGCTTCGTGCAGTCGCTCTACGACGCGGATGGGCAGCTGCTGAGCGAATCGAGCGGTGAGATGTGGCTGCGGCGTCCAGGGCGCTTCCGCTGGGAGTACCGCGATCCGTTTCCCCAGCTGATGGTGGCGGACGGCGAGAAGCTGTGGATCCATGATCCAGATCTCGAACAGGTCACCGTGCGTTCCCTCGCCACAACCGTAGCGGACACGCCGGCGAGCTTGCTGATCAGCGACGAGGACTACCGCGACGACTTCGTCATCACCAACACACAGCCGGGGCCGGAGCCCGGCGTGTTGGCGATTCGCCTCGAACCCCAAGGCGCTGGAACCGGTGACTTCGAGTATCTGGCCCTGCGCTTTCGCGAGGGAGAGCTCGAGCGCATGGAGGCGGTGGATCGTCTCGATCAGCTCACGCGTATCGACTTCAGCCAGGTGAAGCGCGGAGGGCGCCTGCCCGCCAAGCGCTTTCGCTTCAAGCTGCCAGAGGGTGTGGACGTCATCGACCAGAGCGACGACGCTGACTCGTGAGATCCCTGCGTTGGGCGCGCGCCTGGCTGACCGGGGGGATCGTGCTCGTGCTGGTCGTAGTGTTTCTTAGCGTTCGCCCTGTTGCGATGGCGCTTCCGGCCGTGTCGAACGCCGACAAGTTCGCACACCTCATCGCCTACTTCACCCTGGCTCTTTGGTTCTCTGGGGCGTTGCGTCGGGCCAGTTACTTGCCCCTCGCAGTTGC
Source organism: Pseudomonadota bacterium (assembly GCA_039193195.1). Lineage (NCBI taxonomy): Bacteria > Pseudomonadati > Pseudomonadota > Pseudomonadota bacterium. The sequence goes on along the minus strand of JBCCWS010000018.1, from coordinate 79,117 downwards.
GCTCATTGCGCTTGGGGTCGGCTTGGAGGGTGTGCAAGCGCTGTTGCCGGTGCGGACCGCCGACCTTGGCGATGGGCTCGCCAACGCGATCGGCGTGGGGATCGGAGTCGCTGCGGGTGCCGCGGGGCTTGGCGAGTGGTGCCGCTGGATTGAAAATCGCTTGCCATGAGCACAATACCTCCCGACCCGGCGCGCGCGCCGCTAGCCGAGCGCATGCGCCCACGCGATCTGAGTGAAGTCACCGGTCAAGAGCATCTGCTGGCCGTGGGTCGTCCGCTGCAGGCGATGCTGGACGGGGGCCACCTGCACTCCTGCATCCTCTGGGGCCCGCCGGGCACCGGCAAAACCACCCTGGCCAGGCTCCTTGCGGATCAAGCGGGCGCGCGTTTCGCCGCGCTGTCGGCGGTGATGGCCGGTGTGAAGGATATCCGGGCGGCGATGGACGAAGCTCGCCGCGCCACGCAGCCGACCATCCTGTTCTTGGACGAGGTCCATCGCTTCAACAAGTCGCAGCAGGACGCCTTCCTGCCCTACGTCGAAGACGGCACCGTTGTGTTCGTTGGGGCCACCACCGAGAACCCCGCCTTTGAGCTGAATAACGCCTTGCTCTCTCGGGCGCGCGTGTACGTGCTCAAGGCCCTCGACGCAGAGGCGCTGGAGAGCCTACTGACACGCGCCCTGACGACGCCGTCGCGCGGCCTGGGCGACAGCCAAGTCGAGGCCGCTAACGGCGCCTTGGCCCAGATCGCGCGCTACGCGGACGGCGATGCGCGCCGCGCTCTCGGCGTCCTAGAGGTGGCCGTGCAGGTGGCGTTGGCCCAGGCCCGGCCCGTCGACGATACGGTCTTGGAAGTGGTCCTCACAGAGGGCACGCGTCGCTTCGATAAGGGCGGCGACGCCTACTACGACACCGTGTCCGCCCTGCACAAGTCCGTTCGCGGTAGCGATCCGGACGCTGCCTTGTACTGGTTCGCGCGTCTACTGGACGGTGGTTGTGATCCCCGTTATCTGATTCGGCGCTTGATCCGCATCGCCAGCGAAGACATTGGTAACGCGGACCCCCGTGCGCTCGCCATGACCCTCGACGCCGCCGCCGCCTACGACCGTCTCGGCTCTCCCGAGGGCGAACTCGCTCTCGCCCAGGCACTGGTGTTCATGGCCTGCGCCGCCAAGAGCAACGCGGTCTACGAGGCCTTCGGCGCGGCGCAGAAGGACGTGCAGCGCTACGGTAGTGCGCCTGTGCCCGATCACCTGCGCAACGCGCCCACCCGTCTCGCCAAGGCCCAAGGCCACGGTGAGGGCTACCGCTACGATCATGACGCGCCGGAGGGCGTTGCCTTCGAGCAAACGCATTTCCCGGAGGACATGGACCTGCGCAGCTACTATCATCCCGTGCCACGTGGCTTGGAGATTCGTATCGGCGAACGCCTCGCGCAGTTGCGTTCGCGCCGGGGGCGTAAGGCATGATCGCGCCGAAGGCCTTGGCGCTCGTCGCCTTCGGCGGCGCCCTGGGAGCAACTGCCCGCTACGTCACTACCGTAGCGATGCAGGCCTGGCTCGGTCGTGCGTTCCCCTGGGGCACGCTCAGCGTCAACGCCCTAGGCAGCTTCGCAATGGGCATCGCCTTCGTGGCGCTAGCGTCCCTCGGGGATGAGCAGCGCGCCACCGACGGACGCCTGCTGCTCATGACCGGGGTGCTCGGCGGCTTCACGACCTTCTCCGCCTTCTCCTTGGAGACCCTGGCGCTGATGGAGCAGGGTGCGTGGATGCGATCGGCGGCGAACGTAGGCGCGAGCGTGACCCTGTGCCTAGCCGCCACCTTCGCTGGCCTTGCGCTCGCCCGTCAGTGGAATCCTTGAGCCCAGCTCGCGATTGACGACGGCACACTAGGAGAAGCCCCCAACATGTTGGACCCCAAGCGTTTGCGTCAAGACATCGACGCGGTCGCCGCCAATCTCGCCCAGCGCGGGTTCGCCCTCGATACGGCCACTTTCCTGGCGATCGAGGAACGTCGCAAGGCCGCCCAGGTGGCAGTAGATCGCCTGCGCGCCGAGCGTAACAGTCGTTCGAAAGGTATCGGCAAGGCGAAGGCGCAAGGCGAGGACATCGCGCCCTTGCTGGCAGAGGTCGAGTCCTTGGGCGATCAGCTCGCCGCCGTCGAGACCGAACTCGGCACCTTGCGCGAGGAGCTAGATGCCCTACAGCTGGGTTTACCTAACACAGTCCATGAGTCGGTGCCTTTGGGCAAGGACGAGGACGAGAATGTGGAAGTGTCTCGCCACGGTGAGCCGCCGACCCTCGACTTCGAGCCCCGTGACCACGTCGACGTGGGGGCGGCGCTCGGTGGAATGGACTTCGATCGCGCCGCGGCCTTGTCGGGTTCGCGCTACGTTGTGCTTGCCGGCGAGCTGGCTAGCCTGCACCGCGCTCTCGCCCAGTTCATGCTCGACCTTCACACACGCGAGCATGGGTACCGGGAAGCCTACGTGCCCTACATCGTCGAGGCCCCAGCGCTGGTCGGCACGGGTCAGCTGCCCAAGTTCGCGGAGGACTTGTTTCAACTCGAAGGCGGCAGCGGCGAGCGCTTCCTGATCCCCACCGCTGAGGTGCCGCTCACCAATCTCTATCGCGAGCGCATCGTCGAGGAGGGGGAGCTGCCCGCACGCCTGTGTGCGCATACGCCGAGCTTTCGCTCCGAAGCCGGCAGCTACGGCCGTGATACCCGCGGCATGATCCGACAGCACCAGTTCGACAAGGTCGAGCTAGTGCACGTGGTGCATCCCGATGACTCCTACGACGCGCTCGAAGCGCTGGTATCGCACGCGGAGGAGGTGCTCCGGCGCCTGGGCCTTGCCTACCGCAAGGTGGCGCTCTGCACCGGCGACATCGGGTTTGCTTCCGCCAAGACGTACGACTTGGAGGTGTGGTTGCCGAGCCAGGGCAAGTACCGGGAGATCTCCTCGTGCAGCAATTGCGAGGATTTCCAGGCCCGTCGTATGCAGGCCCGCTTCCGTCCCAGGGGCGGAGGCAAGCCGCAGCTCGTGCACACCCTAAACGGGTCCGGCGTGGCCGTGGGCCGGGCGCTAGTAGCGGTGTTGGAGAACTTCCAGCAGGCGGATGGCTCTGTGGTGGTGCCGCAAGTACTGCGGCCCTACCTGGGCGGCTTGGAGCACCTGTCGGCTGTGGGGTAGGTGGACGGCACCGCTGGTTGACTGGCGCCTCCGCGTTGCGCGCGGTACCGCCAAACCTCGGTCGCGTGGACCAGCGCTACTCCTTTATGCAGCAAGACTGCGTCTGTCGGTAGATCGACTCCACGCGGCCTCGAACAAGCTCGAAGCAGCCGCGGCACGCCGTCGCCCGCCACGAACGCACGAGAAGAGGCGGCAGCACCCAGTAAGGACTACACGATTCCTCACGGTGCGACCGACGGTGCCGAATCCCGGAAGCATGGCAGTGAAAGTGCCGTACGCGGTCGGCGGTCGGCGCTATGCTTACGCGCCACGTGTTCGTTTTTACACTTCAAGGATCGAACGTGAAGCACCAGCGCACCAATGGCCGAGGGGCTTACGGCCCCCGACTCCGACGTACGACTTTTCGCCGACTCCCGACAAGTTCAGTCGCTGCCGGGTTGGCTACGGCGATGAGCGTCGCGTTCTGCGGCGTTGACGCACGCCCCCTCGATGCGCATGACATCGGCTTTGCCGGTGGTGCGTACATGTTTGGTGGCGCCACGGTGCAAGGGACGGTCGGCGGTATCGACGCGGTGGCCGCGTCGTGTCGTAACTTTACCGTGCCTCAAACGGTAGGCAGGGCGCTGCCTGGTCCCGGGCTTCAGGAGGCATGGGACTGCGAGAGGTTGGGGTTGATGGTCGCGGGCGGTGACCAGATCGCGTTGTCCGTGCGCGGTGTCGCCGCGACAGACGAGTTCATGGGCAGCGCCACGGGCTTGGCGGTGGGGGCGGTGGTGCGCTGTGTGAACGAAACACAGGGCGTGCGCCTGCGCATTCCGTTGACACAGGATGGCCGCTGGGACTGCGGTGCCGACGAACTCGGCCTAGTGCCTGGTGATCAGGTCTCCGCGACGGTGCTCGGCACCGCGCTCGGGACCCTGCGCTAGGTCGGACGCAGCCTCGTCGCTCCCGCGCCGAGGCTGGGCTGCGTACAGAAAAAAGCGCCGGTGGATCGGTCCACCGGCGCTTTGCTTTGTTGGCGCTCGGGCTCGAGGCCAGAGCTGCCTAGTCCTCGCCGCTGAATGCCATCAGCAGGTGCAGTAAGGACATGAACATGTTGTAGATCGACACCCACAGCGTGATCGTCGCAAGGATGTAGTTACGCTCACCGCCGTTGATGATCTCACCGGTCTGATACAGGATCAGCCCTGCCGAGAGCAGCAGGAAGGCGGAGGAGACGACCAGCGACAGCGTGCTCAGGTGGAAGATCATCGCCACCAGCCCTAGCAAGAAGGCGCCGAGGATGCCGACCGTCAAGAAGCCGCGCATGAAGCTGAAGTCGCGGCGCGACGTGATTGCGTAGGCGCTCAAGCCTAGGAACGAGACGCCGGTAACGCCGAAGGCGGTCATAATCATCTCGCTACCGCCCGGGACGCGCGCCATGGCGCCTAACAAGGGCCCAAGTGTGAAGCCCATAAAGCCTGTCAGGAGGAAGATAAAGACTAGGCCGAGCGGGCTCTCGGACGTCTTCGAGGTGGCGAACAGCAACACGAAGTAGCCGATCAGCGTGACCCAGGGCCCGAGGTAGGGAGCCCCGATGCTAGCGGCGATGAAGGCGCAGCCGGACGTGCACAGCAGCGTCAGTGCCAGCAGCCAATAGGTGTTGCGGAGCACCTTGTTAGTGGCGAGGGCGCTCTCGCTCGGAATGGATGCCGTTGAAGTGGCGTGCCGAAGTTCGGCCATCGGTGTTCACCTCCTAGCGGTGAGTGATTAGCTAGACCCTTGGACATTACCACGACCGCCGGTGTTCCCGCCTCTACAGGCGACCTACAGTTCTGGTCAAAATGCCCTCAGCGAGAACGTGAGCGGTGTGCGTAGAACCACTGTGCACGCCCGAGTGCTGGAAAATCCCCGTCGGGTCAGCCACCTGGGTAGTTGCGTTGGGGCGCGAGGGTCGCGACAATTCGCGCTCGGCTCGACGCTCGACGGAGGGGTGGCAGAGCGGTTGAATGCACTGGTCTTGAAAACCAGCAAGGGGTAACTCCCTTCGTGGGTTCGAATCCCACCCCCTCCGCCAAATCAATGGGTTACGCCAAATTCGTTGATCATAACAACCCTGCACCGATTGCATCATCTGCACCAATATGGCGAGTGCGGGAACGTCCTCCAGGTGGCGCGATCGGGCGCCGCGGAAGGGTGCCTTGAAGACAATCGCGTTCTTCCCGCTTCCGGTGGTCTCAAGGGCGTCGTAGGGAAGCGCTCGGAATGAGCTTCGCGTCGTCAGTGGCCAGTTTTTATTCCTTGGCTAAAGTACCGTTCTCTTTGGACCCAGGGTTCTACCCTTGCGGCGTCGGTGCCATGGGCATCGAGCTAGAGCCCGCCGTCTTCGAGCCAGAGTACTCCAGGCCAGCTTGGCTTCGATGCCGGGCCATCGACGATGGGCTTCGTTGCCCCGATGACGCCCCATCGGTTGGGCCGGTTCTGCGCAAGTACCACGAACGCGCTGCCGAGTGCAGTTCGCTAACCGTGTCCCAAAAGGGAAGAGCTACAGCAGGGGGCCTCGGGAGGTTCGCACCTTCGGCGAAGTGGTAGCCCGTACAAGGTGCCGGCCGGTTGAAACCTTAGCGCTCACTCCAGAGCCCGCCGATATCGCAGCTGAGCAAATCGTCATCGATGAGCGCGAAGAGGCGCCGCGAAGGGGTAACTCGTGCATGGGTTTCGGGATCGGCGTTGGCTCAAGCACCAGAGCCGGATACGGGATTGGTTGCTGCCAACGGCAGCGCGGCGGGCCAAGAGAGGTGACGGCGGTAGCGACGCTAGAGGGACCGCACGCCTTGGCGGCAAGGCCTTCGGCATGGCTATGGCGTAGCCGCTGTAACCGCCGGTGTACCGCTCAGTGTCCTGCAGCAGCTCCTCGGGCATGCCAGCCTTGAGACAACAGCTATCTACGCCAGTGCGATGGGACCTGAGAAGCATGCAATCATGCAGCGTATGTGGAGGGACTCATAAGGTTTGTGCACCGCGTATACTATTCAGCACTTATCGAATTCGCTGATATTCGGATTCAGTAGACGGCACGAAATCAATCGATAGATTCGCCGTGCAGGGGAGGGTCAATGAAACTGATAGCTAAATCCAGTTTAGTTCTGCTAGTACCATCTATTGGATTCGCGTTTCTGCTGGCGAAAGCACTCAACGGAGCCTCGATCGCTCATGAGCGGATCACTGCTACTGCGCCAGCCCAGGACGTAGCCGTGAGCCCCCGCGACAATGCCCTTGTAGCGAACTCTGCTGCAGACGACGATCAGATCATCGAAATTTCGCCAGTCACTTCGGATGTCGTGGAAGTAAGCAGCGACGAGTTTGCTGCCCTGCAAGAAGAGTCTGCTGTTGTACGTAAGCGCAATGGATGGATAGATCTACCTAACGATCAGCCGGCTTACCTAACCTATGACAATGATCTACTTGAGGCGCTGGTTGCTTACGGAGATGTAATAGCAGCCGATTGGCTTGGGACAAAGTACTCCTGGAATGATCCCGCCACCAGTAAAGAGATATTTACAGAGGCTGCGATTTTTGGGTCCACGGCCGCATTAGTTGCTATTGCGCAAATGCAGTATCACATGGCCACCGGCTCTCTTACAGAAGCCGGTGCCGCTAAGAAGATGTCCAAACAACTAGATGTGAATAGCCCGCACTTGGATCAATCCGTTGCATGGGCAATGGTCGCACTTGCTCGCGGGGATGAGCTAGCAATCAGCTTTCTAAACGACCTAGCAAGTCAAGTCGTCGCCTTTGCGCCGGCACGCAAAGCGTATGTCTGCGAAGAGTTTCATCGTCTCTACAATGAAATTGCGAGAGAGCGCGAGCAGAGAGGTATGCGTCCATTCAGCAATACGCCAAGCCCGATCGTGAACATCAGTTATCAGTCAATGTCTGTTTGTAATGAATGGCCAACAGCTAGTCCAGTATGCAAACCTGCGCAACTAGCCGGCGGCAGAAGCGTTGGATATGTCTGCGGAAGAGATTGAGAAGAGCGAATAACAGGGGAATTCGATGGCTAACGAAAAGAGTATTCTCCGGTGCCTATTGGCACCGACGATCGATTTAGAAGCCGCGCCCGAGTGCGCCACTGCCGAAAACCACTGGAGGGGAAGCGGGCCCGAATGCCCGGCCCCTCTCGATTTCGCCGCGCTTGCCTCGGGCGTTGGGCAATAGTCGCTGCGGGACAGTCCCACTCCACGCACCAGTTGGGGTAACTAGCATTGAAGTTTTGGAAATAGCACGAGAGGCAGGTGTCGCGCGGATCCCGCCGATGGTGCACGATGATGGCGTGCGGAAACAGCGTCGCGACGAGCCCGATGTCGATGAGGTCGTGGGGTAACTACTCCGTGACCCGCGCATAACCGCCCGCGCCCCTGCCGCCTTGTTGATCTCGCCTGTGGCAAGGTGGGCGAGCGCTAGGTGTTGCAGGCACTCGGTGGCACCGGGGTCGAGCTGTGCTGCAGTGGTTAGCGACTCGATAGCGTCGACGGGGCGCTCGCCATGCAGAAGGCAAAGATCGAGCGCTGCATGCAGTGGCCTCCTGCGGCGCTTCGTGTAAGGCGAGCTGGAACTGCTCCGCCGGCCAGATCGTATTCGCCTGCGAGCAGGCGAGCGTGCTCGCACTCTGCCGGTGTATCCGCGGTTGGGGAGACTTCAGCGCTCATCGGGGGGTTGGTCCTCTGGTCGGAGCAGGGCACTCGGCGCGCAAGCCGCTACCGGACCACCCGATTAGACAGAACCATAGTCCTGCGACCGGCGCGATACTGAGAACCAACTCGCCCTTCGGGTCTGCCCAGGGGCAGCGTCCGCGGCGTTGCATCGCTTGCCAATGGCGATGCCACTGGCTGCGCGACGCGCCTTGCTGGCGCTGCCCCTACGCAGACTGAGCGTTATCTTATTTACCAAGCGGCCCACTAGGTGCTCACTACCACCATCTGGGCGTTACCGACCTTCGCCCTAGCGGCCTGAAAGCTCGCTTCCGCCTGGATTCGCTCCAACCAGTCTCGGCAACTCGGATAGGCCTCCGTGAGATGACCTCGCACCTTTGCGGACTCCATGGCGTAGCTCATAACGATGTCCGCTGCGCTCAAGCTGGGTCCGCCAAACCACGCGGCTTCCTGTAGGTCTTGCTCGGCCTTCTGCAAGATTAGCTCCAGGCGAGGCCTTAGGAACCCATCCACTGCGCGGTTCAGCACCAGTACTACCAGCGGCTTCAAGAACAGCGGCACGCGCTGCCTGATGAAGGTGAAGAAGGTCTCGATCATCATCAGCGGTGTTAGGGAGCCTTGTGCTGTGTGGTACCAGAACAGGTGGCGGGTGCGGTGGGGCGCGTCGGCTGCGGGGCGCAGTTCGTCGTTCGGGTGTCGGTCGAGCAGGTAGTCGATGATCGCGTTGGTCTCGGCGAGCACGAGATCACCCTCGGTGATCACCGGTGCCGTGCCGAGGGGCGAGAGGTCTTTGTAAGCCGGCGGCGCGAGCAGGTTCTTGGGGTCTCGCTCATAGGTGATCAGCTCGTAGGTCGCGCCTATTGCCTCAAGAAGCCACAGGATTCGAAAGGACTGGGAATACTCAAGGTGATGCAGGGTGAGCAAGCCGGAAGACTCCCTTGCGAGGCGAAAAGTGACATGCCGACCAGGGGGCGAACCGGGGCTCTAAAGATGTCGCGTTCCCTGAGTTGATGAGCAACCTCATGGTGCCGGCGAAGCGTGCCCTCAGGTGATAGATCAACGGTATAGAGCCAAACGGGTGACGCGATTCGCGCCAACTCCGACATAATTTGAGCTTCGCGATGCCTGCTGCCTCTAACAGGATACTATGATCGAATACCTCGCTGCGGCACGTCGGAGGCGCTGGGCCTTCGCGGCAATCAACAACGGAACACGCGGAGAACGCATATGCCGATCGCACGTTTGTACGAAACAGAGCAGCAAGCCCACGATGCTGCGCAGAAGCTCAGCAGCACCAACCCCGGTGCCACGATGAACGTGATCACGCCATCGTCCGGCGGTGATGCGATGGCTGTGCTCACCGGTGCGGGCCTCGATGCCAGTGATGCGGCCGCGTACGCCGCTTCGGTCGCAGGAGGAAAGTCAGTGGTCACCGCGAGTGCCGCCTTCGGTAATGGCGTGGTGGTCAAGGCCGTGCTCGACGAGTTCGGCCCGGTACCACTGGCACTGCCGAGCGAGCGTCGCGCTGCGAACTCGCGCTACACGCCGTTTTCCGAGGCGCTAGCCCTGAACCTGTTGACCAAGCGCACGCAGGTGGCGACGTTCTGGGGCGGGGAGCTGAAGCGTCCCGATATCACTCGCTGGGGATTTCCGCGGATTCAGCGCAAGTACAACTGGAGCTTTGGTATTCCGCGCCTGCAGCGCAAGTACAACTGGAGTTTTGGGGTCGCGCGCCTACAGCGCAAGTACAACTGGAGCTTCGGTATTCCGCGGATTCAGCGCAAGTACAACTGGAGCTTCGGTATTCCGCGGCTGATTCACCGCTAAGCGGCCACTGATATCTCGTCGCCTCGGCACTGTCCAGGGCAGGGGCAACGAGCGTGGAAGCGCGGTGGGGCCATCGTCTGGGGACGCACTGCGGTGCGTCCCGGCCGCCCCCCGAACAGCCGCACCTGGTGCTCACGGTTCGGCAGATCGACGGCGAAGCATGCTGCCTGAGCCAGCCGTCCACACGATGCCGGTGATCTAAGGACAGACCTGCGCCGTGCCTATCCTTCCCCAGTTCAAAGTTGCTCACGCCGGACAGAGGGCTGCACCAAGAGCGGTGGCGGTAGGGCCTCGTGCGGTCGGCGCCGATACCACCGTACTGCTGACCCTAGGGCGCCTACCCAAGGCTGTAGCAATGGCGCGCAGTTTGGCTAATGCAGGCTGCCGTGTGATTGTCGCTGAGCCCTTTCGCATGCCGATTTGCCGCCTGTCTCGGGCCGTCGCTCGAACCTACCGGGTGATGGCGCCCAATCGGGATCGGCGCCGCTATCAGGACGAGCTGCTCGACATCATTGAGCAGGAGCAAGTCAATCTCGTGCTGCCCATCTCCGAAGAGGCAATGTACGTGATGTCGATCGCGCCGCGCTTACCCTTGGGCGTGCGGGTGTTCTCGCCAGATGCCGCTACGCTAATGTCGCTGCACGACAAGCTCAGCTTCGCTTGCAAAGCGGCGAGCTGCGGACTCGATGTGCCTGACACCTATCGGCTGCACGACCCGAGAGCGGAGCGACTCGCGCGAACTGGGCCATTCGTTGTGAAGCCCACCCATTCTTGCTCTGGCATCGGTATGCAAATTCTGGAGCAGGGCGCTGAACTGCCTCAGCCCACCCGCCCTGGCGAGCACGTGGCGCAACGCTTCATTGCGGGCGATCACGTGAGTACCTTCTCTGTCGCCCACAAGGGTGAGATCCGGTCCACGGTGATTTACCGCGGCAAGGTCATCACTCGCACCTCAGCGGTCTGCTTTGAGCGCATCGTGGAGCTGCCCTGTGTCACCGACTGGGTCGAGCGGTTCGTGCGCGAGGCTCGCTACAGCGGTTTTATATCCTTTGACTTCATCGTCGATCGCGGCCGCGCTTGGGCCATCGAATGCAATCCTCGACTCACTAGTGGCGTTCACTTTTTGCGCGCGGACTACGTGGCTGCTCAGGTGCTAAGGCCTGGCGAAGATCTGCCCGCGGCCTTCTCCGATCAGGACTTGCAGCAGCAGTTTTATACGACGCTCTCGAAAACCTGTACGAGCGTACTATCGCCGCGACGCTTCCGTTCCAACTTGAGCCACCTGCTGCGTGCTCGCGATGTGATGTGGTCAGCGAGCGATCCACTGCCCTTCCTGCTGAGCATCCCAGCTTGCTATGAGGTGCTGGTGCAGACGCTGTTTCGTGGCCGTACCTTCGGCGAGGCGGTTACCGACGATATTGCCTGGTTCGGTGACGGTGAGTTTGAAACGGTTGAGGATCTGGACACCTCCGCGCGAGATACCGCATCGGACCCGCAATTGCTGCAGCGTGATGCCTCCTAGGTGCTACTCCAGCGGCAGGCAGTGCGCTCATTATTTGCCGCTGAAGCTGGGCTCAGATGATGGATCAACGAGGCTTACCCCAACGCATGACGCAAATCGGGGTCAGAGGAGCCAAGTATTTGACGTTGCGACGGTCCATCGCTCTTTCCACGAGACTATTATCGGGCAGATGGCTGCGGAAGACCGCCAGCATTCCATAACAGCACCCAATCGATTTGCGGAGAAGGTCCATGCCGATCGCGCGTTTGTACGAGACAGAGCAGCAGGCTCAGGACGCCGCTCAGAAGCTCAGTAGCGAGTTTCCGGACGGCACAGTCCAGCTGATCACGCCGTCATCTGAGGGAGACGCCACCTCTATGCTGGTGCGGGCTGGGTTCCGCGATGATCAAGCGGCGGCCTTCGCGGCGGAGATTGCACAAGGGCGATCGCTGGTCGGCAACAGTCCCGCTTTCGGGAGCGGCGCCCGGGTCCAGGCCTTGCTCGGAGAGTTCGGGCCGATCGCCATGGCGGCACCTGCCCAGATCGCGCGCACGGGGAGTAGCGCCCGGTACACACCGTTCTCGGACCTCCTCGGCCTCAAGCTGCTAACGAACAACAGCCGGCAAGCCTGGTGGTTTACGGAGGACATGATTAAGCGTCCGGATGTCACGAGCCTTGGCATTCCTCGCCTGCAACGCAACTACAACATGAGCTTGGGCATTCCCAGGTTGCAACGTAAGTACAACTGGAGCTTCGGCGTTGCTCGCTTGCAGCGTAAGTACAACTGGAGCTTCGGTATTCCGCGCCTGCAGCGCAAGTACAACTGGAGCCTTGGTATTCCGCGCCTGCAGCGCAAGTACAATTGGAGCTTCGGCATCCCACGCCTGATCTACGCACGCGACACGCGGGTCGAATCTGGCTCTTGGCGCTCTCCCTGAGTTCGCGCGCGAGCGCGCTTGCCCAGTGTGTCTATCGAGGGCACGGCATCGTTGCCGCGCCCTTTTTTCATTGGGTCACTTGCCACGCGCGGTCGGCGCGGCCCGCTCGGTCGCCTTCGCAGCGTCCGGCGCGCCTGTACTGTGCCGCTTTCTGCACCGCTGCCTCGATCTCCTGCTGCACCTTCATCGAAGGCTGCTGAGTCTGCAGCATCATCTCCTGCTGACCCACCACCATGGCCTCCCGCATGCGCAGAGGCATCTTCGAGAGCACCCCCTGGGCAAGGTCTGACTCGTTAAGTCTCACGAGGTCGAGAATCTCTTGGTTCGTCAATACAGACTCGTAGATCGAGGCGTACTCTAGCTTCATCTTGTGCCAGACCATGCGATCGAAGGTGGGGTCAGTCAACTGGCTAAAATTCGGCTCATGATCTCATCAACTTCTTTGCCAGCGTCTGTGCTTGCGAGCCGCCTTGACTTGGATGACCGATCAACACTGGAAAGCCCTGAAGGACGCCTTCGAGGCCGCCCCCATCCAACTTGACGGCGCGGCTCGTGAGGCGTATCTGGCGGCAGTCCAGACCGAGTACCCAAGCCTCGCGGACGAGTGACCGCGCGGATCGCGCGATCACCAGCGCCTGGTCGAATTCACCCCTCGCCACGAGCGCATTGGCGACGTAGCGCCTGGCCCGTACCATGCGCAGGTGACCTTCTCCATAGAACGCCTCGTCGACGGCGAGGGCCGCGCGCGCTTGCTCCAACGCCTCCTCTAACGCACCCCGCTCGATCAACGATTTCGATAGGTTTTGGCAGGCAATGGACTCTTGGTAGTAGTTCTCTCCCCAGCCTGGATCAGCTTGGCGAGCGAGTCCCGAAAGACTGCCTCAGCTTCGGGATAGCGCCCGCAAACGTTCAGCAACAGGCCTAGGTTGCCAGTTCGTATTGTTGATCGTCGGCGCGGGCGGCGAGAAGGGCAGCGCCCATGCCGCCTTGCGCTAGCCGTTCTGTGATCGTCCACGGCCGATGGTCTTGCCGACCCAGTGATCGTGACCCTCATCGTGCATGATGCGAGCCGCTGCGATGGGAGCGGCCAACTCGGCGTCTGTCCGCTGGTCGGCATTGAGCAAGCCGCGCAGCTCGGCGAGGATGACTACCGGGTCCCGCGGCTCCGTGACAGTGCGCCCTGAGGCGGAGATGGTTTCGGCGCTGCGTGGCGAATGACCCTACGGATCGAGCCGCTTGCACATCACCGTGGCGCTGGCCGGGCACAGGGTGGAGAACTGGCGACTCGTTCGAATCGGCTCCGGCACTAGGTCGCGTTCGCGTGTGACGTAGCCGAGGCGGCTGAAGAAGCCCTCGGCGGTCTCCGTGAGCAGGTAGAGTTCGTCGAGGCCTCGACGGGTGGCGCTGTGTTCCAGCGCCAGGACCAGGGCGCGAGCGAGTCCGCGCCCGCGTAGGCTTGGGGCGGTGGCCACCGAGCGGATCAGCGCCGTGTGGCCGCAAGGCTCCAGGCCACCCACCACCTCGATCGCCCCGTCGGCCTCGCGCATGAGGAACCAGGACAGGTCCAACGCGTCGAGATCGTCCGTGGGCAGGCCGTTGGCCGCGAGCAGCCCGCTGATGGCCGGCAGGTGGGTGGAGTTCGGCGCTTTCATGGCGTGCGATCGAGCATTGCTGTTGGGGCCTGCGGATACGTTGCTAGCGTGGCGGATACCGGCACAGGATAGCAAGCGGGCGCCGGGCGGAGGCAGCGTGAATGCCACGCTATTGGCGGCGTGGTTTGAGCGCACGGATGCGCGTCCTCGATACGATGGCAGGCAACTAATGCCCGCCTTCGGCGTTGGTCAGTAACCTTGAAGCACCATCTGTTTGCGCAGCATGCTGCCGTCACGCGCCGAGCCAAGGGTCAGCGCAAGTGCCTCGGAACCAGGGTCCGGTCAGGAGGTCCAACGGGCCATTGCAGGCGCACGGACGGACAGGTGCAGATCAGGGATCGCATTTTCCACGGTGGGGCCTCTCCTAAGGCGAGGTCGATCGTCCGTGCTGGGCGAGGTGTAGGCGCGTGATCGGCGGCTCAGCCTCGATTGGAGATGGGCCATCGAGGTGGCTGACCTTCATCGCCCATCTGCTGTTCGTCCTCGCCGCCTGGTCGGTGTTCATCAAATACCTGTTCCCGTTGGCCTTCGCCGCGGTGAGGGGCGAGCCACTCGCGAGCTACATTTACTGGGATTTCTGGCCGGTCGTGCACGTCTGGCTCGGCTGGGCCTTGCTGACACGAGCCTCGTACGCGGGATGGTTGGCGCTGCTCGTATCGATCGCTGAGATTGCGATCATCGTCACGCTGTTCGCGAGGTTTTTGGCCGATCCGGACTGGACCATGTGGCGCAGCAACTGGTTCGTCAACAAGACCTTCGTGCTCGGCGGTTTCCTGCTGCTGCTGGGAACGGTGATTCGCTACCGGCAGGCACTTCTCGCGACGAGGTAAGGGATGAACGATCGGGTGTATCGACGACGGGAGGTCCTCAAGCACATGGCGCTCGGCGTCGGAGCGCTAGGCTTCGGGTCCCTGCGGGTGAGCGGGGCCGACGAACCGGCGCTAACGCTGCCGAACGGTCAGCCCTTGCCGCCCATCGGCATGGGCACCTGGATCGCCTTCAACGTGGGGGCGGACCCGGCCCTGCGCGATGCGCGGGCGGAGGTGCTGCGCGCGTTCTTCGCCCACGGCGGCGGCATGGTGGATTGCTCCCCCATGTACGGCTCGTCAGCCCAGGTGCTCGGCCATGCCCTGCAACGCTTAGGCGTGCCCGACACGCTGTTCTCAGCGGAGAAGGTGTGGACGCGCAATAGCCACGAGGCGAGGCAGCAGATCGATGCGCAGCGTGCGGCCTGGCACGTGCCGGCCTTCGACCTCCTGCAGGTGCACAACTTGATGTCTTGGCAGGCGCACCTCGACACTCTGGCGCAACTCAAGGCAGACGGCGCCTTGCGCTACGTCGGGGTCACCACCTCGCACGGCCGCCGCCACCGCGAGCTCGAGCGCGTGCTCGAGACGCGAGACCTCGACTTTGTCCAGCTGACCTACAACATCACCCACCGGGATGTGGAGCGACGGCTGTTACCGATCGCCCGCGAACGGGGTATCGCCGTGATCGCCAATCGCCCCTACGACGGCGGTGCTCTGATCAGAACCCTGAAGCGCTCGCATGCTGTGCCGAGCTGGGCCCGTGACGCGTTCGGCTGTGAGACTTGGGCGGACTACCTGCTGCGCTTTATCGTCTCGCATCCCGCCGTCGCCTGTGCCATTCCGGCCACCAGCCAGCTCGCGCACATGCACGAGAACATGCGTGCGGGCGTGGGGTCGATGCCGACGCCAGACCACCGTGCGCGCATGGTGCGCGACCTGGAGTCGATTTGACCGGCGAGTGGCTGACTTACCGCCTCGCTGACTTCGTTCCCTTCTCGGCGGAGGTCTACTTTCGGATGATCGAGCGGGTGAACGCGACCGAGTGGCCGCTGCATCTGCTAAGCCTCGCGGGGACGCTCGCGTTACTGCCCATGCTGCGCTGGGGACATCGACGCAGCGTGGCGCTGTTGCTAACCGCGATGTGGGTGTGGGTCGGCTACGGGTTTCTGTTGAGCGAGTACGCCAGCCTCAATTGGGCCGCAGGCCCGATCGCCTGGGTCTTCTACGGCCAGGGCGCGCTCCTGGCTGCCTTGGGCCTATCAGGGAAATTCGCTCTGGGGGAGCGATCGCATCCTGCGCCCGTGCCTTGGGTGGGGGCCGTACTGTGTTGGCTAGGCCTGTGCTATCCCGTGCTCGCGTTCGCCACGGCGGGGGGCTTCGGTCGCGGCGAGGTGGTGGGCATCCACCCGGACCCGACCGCAGTAGCGACGCTCGGTGTGTGTCTGCTCGCCCTGCGCGGTTGGGCACTGTGGGTATCGATGATCGTGCCCCTAAGCTGGTGCCTATTCAGTGGTCTCACCCTGTGGGTGCTCGGCGCGGTCTGGGCGCTCCCCTTGATGGCGTGCGCAGGTGTTGCGCTCGCCGCGGCGCTCGCTGCGGGTTGCTTTAAGCCGTGGTGTGCCCGTCGGCATTCCTGATGCGGGAGTTAACGAGCTCCACCGCCAGCGATGACGCATGATGGGCCACTTGCTCGTGGTGAAGCGCTTGTTCAAACCATATGCGCGCCGTAGCATCACGGGCTAACAGGGCGAGGGAGCGAGAAATTGCCAGGTCTGGCGGAGTCAGCTAAGCGAATATGGCGAGCATCGGGTATCGCTGAGAGGCTCAAGACGCGACGACTCGATCGTCTCAACAGGTTGGTCTCAGGTGGCCTTACCCGCCCCGCTAGTCGTGTTGTAGAAGTGGGGTGCAGCTCTGGAGAGGACTACATCCGATTTGCGGCCAGCCAAGGCGTTGCTGTGACGGGGGTGGATATTCGAGATGTGACGTTGGATTTCCCCAACGTCAGCTTCGTCAAGGCGGATGCCTCTGATCTTCCTTTCGAACACGATGAGTTCGACGTGGCGTTGTCGATTGGGGTGTTTGAGCACATTCAGCCGATTGAGACCCTTGCTGAGGCGGTACGCGAGATCTCCCGAGTGGCGCGTTCGTACGTGGTTGTAGTGCCGTCGATCTCGACTCGGCTGGAGCCGCACGTAGGCCAATTCTACTACCCGATCAGGAGCCACAGAAGGAAGCGTGTTCCGTGGTGGGGCCTGAACTACTTCAGCGATGAGGCGTGGCTTCAGTTCAAGGGGTTTGAGGGTGCGGAGATAGACCGCTTCGATTACATTCCGGGTCTTGTTACCAATACCGTCATCTGGCGCTTTGACCCGGGGGCGTCCGAGGTGTGAGGAGCTGGGTCTCGCGCCGTTCCCGTTTCGAGCAACTGCTGTCAGCCGCGTGCCACATCGCGGATTTTGAGACGGGCCTTGGTAAGGTTGCGAGGCCTTCGTGTCGCGGCTCCACCGGCGCAGCCCGCCCTTTTTCACACCTGCCTTAGATCCTCCTTAGGTGGAGGAAAGTGGCCTGAGCGCTCGAGTATTCTCGCGGCGCCGTTCCAGGGCGACACAAAATAGCCCCGGTCGCGCGTAGCGACCGGGGCCAACGGTCTTTCAAATCGAGGCCGGGCGCCTCAGCACCCGGCGCTCATCGCTAGCAGATCAAAGCTCCCCGGCAGGTCCAGGCGGGGCCCGGAACAGGGTGCGACCGATGTCGATGTCATCGTTGTCGATGGAACCATCGCAGTTCAGGTCGTACTCGCTGTATTCGGGCGGTTCGCTCGGGTTGCCGAAGCCTTCATCACGGAACAGCAGCGAGTCCTGGAAGAACACGAAGCCGTCGTCGTTGAAGTCCGCGTCGCAGTGGTTACCGAAGCCGTCGCCATCGCTATCGCACTGGCTTTCGTTCGAGATCAGCGTGCAGTTGTCGTCGGCGTCGGCGATGCCATCTTCATCGCTGTCGATGAACTCGCCCCCCACGGATACGCTCACGCTGGCCGTCTCCGCTTCGCTGCCGGCGTTGTCGACCACGCTCGTCGCCGTCGTCTCCACGTCACGGCCGGCCGCGGACGGATCCACGGACACCGAGAAGGTGAGCACGGCGGGGTCGAAGGTCACGCCCACGAGATCGAAGCAGATGAAGTCGCCATTGCTCACGGCCACATCGTTGAAGGCCGCCTGCGTACCGATGGACCCGTCCGGACCCTCCACGCCGATCGTGCCGACGCCGTCAGCGAAGCCGCTGATGTTGTCGTAGGCGTAGATGATCTCGTAGGCACCCGGCGCGTCGTCTACGATGCCCCAGTACCAGGCTTCGTAGTCGATGCGGTCGGAAGTGTCGCCTGCGGGCCACGGCTCCAGGTTATCGAACTCGACCAGGAAGGCGCAGGGCTCGCCGCCGCAGGTGAGGGTGATGGCGGTTACGCCGCGCTCGCCCTCAGGACCGTCAGACGGGCTCGAGACCATCTCCATGTCCCGCCAGAAGATGGCGGAGAGATCGTTCGGGTCGTCGAGGGACGGGATCGACTGGTTGATCCACGGGTTCGCCCCCGGGGAGCCTTCGAAGAAGACGAAGCCATCGTCCGTGAAGGTGAGGCTTCCGCGGTCGCTGCCGTAGAAGTTCACCTGCTCCGGATCGAGGCCGAAGGTGCCGGTGATGGTGTCGCCCTCGGTGTCACCGGGCTCGAAGCCGAAGGCCGCGAGGTCGATATAGCCACCGCCCTGGCCGACTTCCGGCATCGTGCACGCCGCATCTTCGGCGCTGGTGGTCACCGTGTAGCTGTTGGTGGCACCTTCAACGCTCGCCTGTACCAGCGACCAATCGATCGAGTCACCGTTCACCGTCACCTCACCGGCGGTCACTGCAACCGACTCCTCATCCAGCGTAAAGCCGTCGGGGATGGCGGTCTCGATGGCGTAGGCGAGATCTTCTGGCGTGGCGTTGGGCTGCACCGTGACGGTGAAGTTCAGCGTATCGCCGACCTCCGCCATCATCGAGTCGACCTCGATGGAGACGTCGTCCGCACCGCGCACCACGGTGACGGGGATGCTGCCGATGTCGCCTTCGTTGCCCGGGCCAGAGCCCAGGATGAGGTCGCCGTAGTAGATGTCGCCCGCCTCAGCATCGTCTAGATCGTAGAAGATCGACAGATCGTAGGGCTCGAGCTCGTCCACGGGGCCGCCCGGCCCCTCGGCGAAGAAGTTGCCGGTGCTCGGGGCCACGGCCGTGGCGTTGACGCTGGTCTCGTCGGTCGCTTCCGGATCGGAGGCGGTGAAGTTGATCACCGCAGCCCACCAGGTGCCGCCCTCGACGTCCGTGACCTCACAGAACTCATCGCTGCCGCCGGTGCCGCTGTTGCAACGCTCCTCGTCCAGCGAGATCTCGCCGTCCCCGTTGTCGTCGCGGCCCACGAACAGGTCGGCGTCTGGTGCTTCGGAGTCGAAGGTGCGCACGATCACGCGGATCGCATCGGCGGGCACGTCGAAGAAGCTCACGCCCACGCCGTCCGGCTGATCGTAGGGATCGAACTCGCCCGTCTCGCCGGTGATGGCGAGGCGCTCGGTGTCACCCTTGGACAGGCCGAAGGCCTGCACCTGCAGATCGCTCACCTCGATGGAGGCGATGGTCTCGGTCACGGAGCCGGCGTTGCGGCCGGTGTTGATGACCAGGGCGTTTGGCAGGTCACCGGCCGAGGGCGTGACCGCCACCTGCAGTTCCGTCGGCGGATTGGCGCCACCGGCGGGGGTCAGAACCAGTTCGGCGAAGGCGAACTCGCCGTTGGCCATGGCGGAGACGTCGGCCGTGACGGTTATTACCTGAGTGTCGCCCGCGTTCAGGGAGAACGAGGCAGGCTCGACGGTGACCGGGAAGTCGCCGTTGGAGCTGGAGGACCAGGTGTCGCTCACCGCGGCTTCCACGGTGCGCTCCCAGGAGCAGATGCTCAGGCACGCATCGTTGGCGAAGGACGCGAGGTTCATGTCCTTAGGATCGCCGCCGGTGGCCGGGTTAGCGGCCTCGAAGCCAGCTGCCGTTTCGTCGAAGAGCAGCCCTGCGTTGGCCGCCTGGTTCACGCGCACGCGGCCGCCACCGAAGTCGAAGGCGTCCGCCGGCGTGGCGCCGTCTTCCTTGCGCATCTCCTGCACGCCCGTGCTCATGAGGGCGGAGAGGATTTCCGCGTCGGTCCAGTCGGGACGGGTCTGACGCAGCAGCGCCATGGAGCCGGCGACGTGCGGGCTGGACATGGAGGTGCCGCCGAGGAACGAGTACTCGATGCCATCCGCGAAGGCTGCGTAGATGCTCACCCCCGGCGCGGACACGTTGGGCGAGAGGAAGTCAAAGCCCGTGTAGGGTCCGCGGGAGCTGAAGTCGGCCATGATGTCGCCGGCCGCTTCGTCGGAGAAGGGCGCGCCGCCCTCACCGATGGTGGCGACGTGGCCACTGCCGCTAGCCATCCAGGCCTTCAGGGCCGTGCCGTCCGCCTCCGCGATGTGGATCGCGGGGATGACGTGGGGGTCGTCCGCGAGAGACGTGGCGCCGCCCGGGATGTTGGTCAGGACGCAGCCGGCCGCACCGCCGTCACGCACGTTGATGCACTTTTGCACGCGAGCGATGGCACCGCGGTCGCAGACCACGATCTCATCCGCGCTCCAGGTGCCGGGCGGGAAGGGGTTGAGGCACTGCTCAGGGTCCGGGTCGCCGTTGGCATAGTCACCGGCGTAGACGATGGTGCCGGTGATGCCCGGGCTCAAGGAGCGGCCCGTGATGGTGGCCGGCGGCGCTACGTCGCCACCCTCAAACATATCCAGAGTCTTGGTGGGGAAGGCACGGTCGTGCGTGCTCGCCGCCACGGCCCCGTTCCAGGGCGCACCGTTGACCTCGGCAACGGTGCCGACGCCAGGACCGTCGTTACCGGCGGAGATGGCGAAGGAGATGCCTGCGGCACGCGCATTCAGGGCGCCGAGGGAAAGGCTAGCTTCCCAGGGGCTGCCCGGCGGGCTCGAGATGGACTTGTTGAGCACGTCGACGCCATCGAGGATGGCCTGGTCGATCGCGTTCAGCACGTCTGAGCTCGGGCACAGGGGCGCGCACACTGAGTAGGCGATGAGGTTTGCGTGGGGCGCCACGCCGGAGATGTTCACGGAGAACTCGATGGGGTTGCCTTCCGCATCGAAGAACGGGACATCGTCAACGAAGTTGCCCGCAGCAGTGCTCGCCACGTGGGTGCCGTGACCGTCCGTGTCCTCGGAAGTGGGCGCGGGTGGGTTCGACCCCTGGGTGAAGTTGTAGCGGCCGATTAGCTTGCTCGAGCAGACCAGGTCCGGTGTGTCGAAGCACTCACCCACGTAGACGCCGTCGCCATAGGGGTTGATGTGCTCGTACCCATCGGAGCCCATCGACGCGAAGGACGGATGGTCACCGTTGATGCCGCTGTCGATGATGCCGACGATGATGCCTTCACCGAGGGCCGCCTCGCCGGTGGCCTCACCGCTCCACACCCGCGGCGCGCCGATGAAGTTCGGGCCCGCGTCGGTGTCCAGCTGCATCGCTACGCTGCGTTCGACCATCGCCACGCCGGGCAGGCGCGCGACGCGCTGGGCTTCAGCCTGGGTCATGCGCAAGGACACACCGTTGACGGCGGCAACATAGCGGTTGAGTGGCGCTGCGCTGCGGCCAAGCATGCGCGAGGTGCGGCTCAGGAATCGGTCCTGCTGGCCACGCAGGTGTTGCATATAAGCGCGGCTGGCAGGGCTGCGGGCGTTGAGCTTGCGCTCGCCGCGGCGCGTATCCACCGCCGTGCGTGCGAGCCCGCGAACACCGCCGGTGTAGGCCGCGAGAGCAGGCTCGGCAAGGGTGATGATGTACACGTGTTCGCCGGTGAGGCCCCGTTCGGGCCGGAACACTCGACTGCCGACGCGCCCAGCATTGGGCTTGGTGGCGAGCGAAAGCTCCCTCATCTCGACCGGTTTGCTTAGCAAGGACCGCTGGTTGTCCCCATCAACGGACGCGTTTGCGCTGCCCGCCATCAGGGTGACCAGCAGGGACGATGCGACGAGCGCCGTCCTGCATGGCAAGTTGTGCATGGACTATGACTCCCCTGGTTTTTAGATAAGCACGGACCGCGCGGTGCGAAGTCACCCGTCGTCCGTGACGGTCGTTCAGGTAGCTGCGCTTGATGTTGTTAGCGGTCGCCGCTCGCACGACTCCCGATTCAGCCACCGGAACAGCCGCCAGTTAGACCATATTTTTGCCGTGGGCGGTAGGGGGATTTCAGGAAACCGCCATCTCAGAAGTCTGATGCGTCGCCGCAGGGGTCGATTTCAGGAGGGTGCCAGGGGCGCCGGTGCGCAGCCGTGTAGGCGCCAGAGTTCTCCGCTCGATGCATCGCGTACGTAGTCGATGAGATGTCCGTCGAAGTGGTAGCCGAGATGGCGCCCTGGGGTGACCGGTGGGCGAACGACGTCGGGCCAGAATGCGGCGAGCGCCTCTCCCTGGCCATCGCGTACGGCTGGGTAGACGATGCCGTCACTGCGGTGGTCGCTCCGCAGGCGCCAGGCCAGGGCCTGGGAGGGGGCGTAGTCATTCGGATCGAGGGCGCTCTCGAACGCCGGCGCGGCGCGTAGGTCGTGGAATCGGTGATCGACCCGCGCGATGAGCTCGCGTACTTGGACCAGCCATCCGGGCGTCTGAGCCGTGCTGCGGTAGAAGGCGGCCATGTGGTGCGCCGTTTCGGCGACCGCAGTCTGGAAGCGGTTGGCCGCGTACCAGGCGCCGTAGGTGCCGTCGTGGAACCGTCCGGGACGTTCCGTGCTTACGTGTACGAACGGTGCCATCAGGTAGCTCGCTCCCGGGCCACCGACGCGCCTGGCGGTGGGGACCAAATCCAAGCGCCCAACGCTGGTGCAGACGCGTGGATTGGTCTTCGCCTCAGCGGAAACTAGGAGATCCCAGTCGTCGGGGGCAGCGATATCTTCGAACAGGTCGATGGGAGGGTGGCGCGTGGGCACGATACGTCGCGCCTTGGACCAGCGCACGCGCGAAATCGGCGGGATCGCCAGCGAGCGGGCCTCCATCACCCGCGTATGGCGTCGAGGTAGTGGCGAACTCTAAACAGGTCCGTTAGGTAGCCGCCCAGCATCACGTCCAGGGCGCTGCTGCCGTCAAACACGGCGTTGGGCTGGCGTACCCAGCCGTGGGCCCGCGCCTTATCCGCAAATAGAATCCGCAGGGACTTGTGGATGCCGAGAAGCACCGACATACGAGTGCTCTGATCCACCGATGCGCGCCCGATCGCGCCTTCTTTCCAGCGGGCGTAGGTACGCTTGGAAAGGCCGCCGAGGAGCACGCACGCTTGGGCGTCGTTGACTTGCCATAGACGGAACAGGTTCACCATGGCGCGCGCCATGGCGGCGCTCTCTTCGTCCGTGATCTCCGGACCGTTGTCGAACGGGGCCAGGCGCGGGATGGACTCGAGCATAGGGGGTAATTGCCATTGGTAAAGTGTCAATATGCAAAGATTATTAAATATACTGTCAGATGGCAATATAGGCATTGATAGCGCAGAGTCGCGATGGCGCGATGGCCGCCCACCAATCGCGCCGGCGACCTCGCGGCTGTAGTCGTTGGCACGCGCGCGCACCGCCGGGCTGGGGGGGGCGAGCGCCGCGCGCTGGTACAGGGCGCAACTCCCTCCCGGTCGTGAGCCTGTGGCCCCGCATTGCCAGGATCCGAGTGATCGACACTCTGGTGCGATACAGACTGCGACATAATACGCACCGTCCTGCGTGCTCTCGCCTTGGGTCAGCCCGGGGACGCGTCGAGCTCGCCGCATCGACCTTGCGATAGGCGTTCGGCGCGCAGCTGACGCTCCAAGATCTCCAGGCCATCCATCGGCACCTCCGGCGTGCTCGGACGAACGGCCCGTGACACGTGTTTGGCGGCTCCCGTTGCGGGTTCTTGCCCGTCGCATGGCGGTATCGCTTAGGCGATAGCGGCCGCGCCAAACCCTGGCAACCTCTTTAACTAGGCTCGCTTCGGCGCCTGCGCTAAAGTGCGCCCCGACGGCGCGCGTAGAGGCCGACCGCTATAATTTAGAGAACACCAGGGGTTTTCGATGATGAGGTTTGGCCTATCTGGCTTGCGACCGACGGCTGCAGCACTCGCGCTAGCGCTGCTTGCGACCCTCGCCGCCCTAGCACCCGCGCAGGCGCAGGAGGCGGAAGGGGCCTACGCCCTGAATCCAGGGGACGTGCTGCGGATCTCCGTCTGGCGTGAGGAGGAGCTATCGCGGGAGGTGATCGTGCGACCCGACGGTCGTATCACTTTCCCGCTGATCGGTGAGGTCGAAGCCGCAACACGATCCGCGGAGGACGTGCGTACCGCGATCGTTGGTCGTCTCGTGGATTTCATTCCAGAGCCGGTCGTGACCGTGAGCGTGCTGTCCGCCCAGGGCAACAAGTTCTACGTGATCGGCAAGGTACCGCGGCCTGGCGAGTACGCCATGGATCGGCCGATGACGGTGATTCAGGCCCTCGCCCTAGCGGGCGGACTGGCCCAGTTCGCCAATGGCAATCGCATCCAGATCCTGCGCCGCGACGGTGGCGGTCGCCAGCGTGCCATCGCCTTTAAGTATTCCGACGTCGAGTCGGGCGATCGACTGGAGAGCAACATTGAGCTGCTTAGCGGTGATGTCATCGTCGTGCCCTGAGGGGGGCGACTGTCCTAGCATGGCCCCGAACGCTTTCGGCGCCACCTACCCGCCAGGCTCGCGCGCCCTCGCCAGCCTGTTGGCCGCTAGCGGACTGCTCTTCGCAGCAGGTATCGCCCATGCGGACACCACCCTCACTGGGAGCCTCACTCAGCGCGGGGTTTATGACTCAAGCCCGCGCCTAGCACTGTCCGATACGGAGTCGGTCAGTGGCTACATCTTTGAGCCCAGCCTCAGCTTGGATGTCGTTGGCGAGCGCTGGGATATGACCAATGGCCTGCGCTTGACTTTCCCGTTCTACGACAACGATGACTTCAATTTGACCGAGCAGCGCTACGAACTCACGGCCACGCGCGTGCTGCCGCGGGGTAACTTCTCCGTTACTGGGGCGCTGGAGCGTGGGTCCACCCTGACCAACGGCCTGGTGGACGAACTCGGTGGCCTGATCAACGACAACAACGAGGTGATTGCCACGCGCCGCAACAGCGCGGTCGTGCGCCCGCAGTGGGCACGCCAGTTGAGCGAGCGCAATCAGGTGATCATCGGCGGGTCTGCGTCGCTGGTGGACTTCGAGGATCGTACCTTCCCGGTGGCCGTCGACGGGCGTACCTTCGATGTGGATGCCGCCGGACAGCTGACCGACTACCGCTTCGACGGGGCCGACATCACCTTCCAGCGCGCCCTCTCCGAGCGCACCAATGTGTTCGCCACGGCGGCCGTCTCACGTTTTCGCGCAGATGAACGCCTGTTGCTCACCGACTTCTCGCTCAATGAGCAGGAAACATCGAACTTCAGCCGTCAATTCGAACTCGGTGTTACTCGTGCCTTCACCGCAACGGTGAGCGGTACCTTCCGGGCGGGTGCACGCATCGTGGACAGCGAGACAGACGTGACGGACCTGCTGCTAGGCACGCCCACCCAGACCTTTGAAGACGACTCCACGGGCGGCGTTTTCGACGCCGAGCTCAATTGGACGCCGGAACGTACGCAAGTCACCCTAACGGCCTCGCGAACCATCACGCCCTCGGGCATCGGTCAGCTGCTCGAGCAAGATCGCCTCTCGCTGCTGATCGTCCGTGAGTTGCGTCCCGGCCTGACGGCCAGGTTACGCACCGGCTATCTCGAGCGCAGCCGGGTGGCAGGGGGAGTTCCCTTCGATCGCGAAGTGGTGCGGGTGGACCCCACCTTGCGCTGGCGATTCCGCGAACACTGGGCGATCGCCGCTGGCGCGCGCTACGCGAGCGTGCGCGACGCCAACGGTGATGAGCGCGACGGCGTGCGACTGTTCGTCAACCTGATCTACGATTTCAGCCGTTCACCCGTGTTCCGATAGCAGTGTCAGGGCGTTGGTGCTCACGCGCGAACGCCACCTTACGTTTAACTCTGTAGGAGATGCACAACCGTGCAGCAGCAGTCCTCTGCGCCGCCGCAGCTCGAAAACCAGATCGCCCAACTCATGGCCGGTCTACGCCGCCGCCGCTGGCCCTTCCTGGCCGCCCTGGTGTGCGGTGTTCTGCTGACGCTGTTCATCGCGCTCGTCTGGCCCGCGACCTACCGCTCAATGGCCACGATCTACGTTGAGCCCTCGGACGTCACGGCAGAGACCGACGCGGCCGAAGAGCTTCCCGCTCGGCAGATCGCCCGGGTCACGCAGCGCGTGATGACCACTGAGAAGCTCGCCCCCCTGCTGCGTGACATACGTCTTTACGACAACGAGGGGCTGTCGATCAGCGAGCGCGTGGATAAGCTTCGTGAGAACTTCACGCTCGAGCAGTTCACGGCGGAGAGCGTAGACTCGCGGGGGCGCCCTACGGAGTCCGTCGTGACCTTCTCTCTCGCCTTCGAGGACCCTCAGCCCGCCGCCGCGCAGCGAGTGGTGGGCAGGCTGGTTAGCCTCTACGAGCGGGAGAACAAGCTGATCCGCGAGTCTCGTCTCAGCGAGCGCGCACGCTTTCTCGGCAACGAGGCTGCTCGAATCGAGGACCAGATCCAAGCTCTCGAGCAGCAGCTCGCCCAGTTCCGAGCGGTCAACGAAGGGTCGCTGCCCGGCTCCTACGAGAGCAACAGCCAGCTGCTGCAACGGGTGGAGGCCGCGCGCCTGGAGACGGACCGCCGCCTTGCCGCGCAAGAGCAGCGCATCATCTACCTAAGGGCAGAGTTGGCTACCGTGGCCGACCAGCTGGCCGGAAGCGGTGGCCAGCGTGGCCTGCTGCCACGCGAGCAGCTGGTGGAAGCGGAGTCGCAGTTGCGCCTGCTGAGCGCGCGCTACGGCGAAAGCCACCCCGACGTGATTGCCGTGAGTCGTCAGGTCGAAGCCCTGCAGCGGGCGATCGAGAGCGGGCGGCTGGCCAGTGAGAGCCCCGAGCTCGCCTCCGCGCGTGCGGCGCTGACGGCGGCTCGTGAGCGTTACACCGACAACCACCCCGAAGTGGTGCGGCTGCAGCAGAGTGTGGCGGAACTCGAGGCGCGGGCGGCCGAGACCGGTGGCAGCGGCGAGCTGCTCACTGATGCGGAGATTCGCCTGCGGGCGGATCTGGCGACGGCCCTGGCAGAGGTCAATACGCTCCAGAACTCGCGCCAGGAGCAGACGCGCCAAATCGCCGAACTCGAAGCAGCGATCTCCCGCCTGCCGCAGGTGGAATTGAATTACAGCAGCATCAGCCGTGATTTGAGCAACCTGCAGAACCAGTATCAGTCGGTGAAAGCCCAGGAGCTTGACGCGCGGGTGGCGCAGCAGGTGGAGGAGCAGCGCCGAGGCCAGCGCTTTGTGACCATCGAGGACCCTTCGCTTCCCTTCGAGCCTTACTCGCCTAATCGTGGCGCTATCTTGTTTCTGGGGCTGGTGATGAGCATGTTTCTGGCGATCTTTCTCGCCGCGACCTTGGAGGCCTTGGACAGCACCGTCCGCGGTCGCAATGGAGTGATCGACGTGTTCGGTGTCGCTCCGCTCGCCAGTATCCCTGTGATCGGCGCGTCGCCCGTGATGGCCGCCGGTGCCCGGTCCCAGGTGGCTCTGCTAGCTGCCGCCGGTGCCTTTGCCGCCCTACTCATTGGTCTCGCCCTGGTGCATATACTCATCATGGAGTTACCCGTCCTGTGGGGCGCGCTAGCTCGGAGCGTTGGCCTATGAGCCTGACTCGTGGACAGGAACGCACCGCAGCCCCCAGTGGGCGGAGCGGCTTCGTGAACCGGAAGTGAACTGATGGAAAAGATCAAAGAGGCGCTCGATCGCGCCCGTCGTGAGCGCAGCGCCGGACAAGTTGCGGCCCCGCGCCGCGTGGAGCATGCGCAACCTGCTGCCGGCGGCCAGCCCGCGGCGGCCGTGCGCTACACCCAGACCCGCGTAATCCCGACCGATCCTCAGGTGCTCGAGCACAATCGCATCATCGCCAACCGCGATCGCGATCCTGGTGCGGATGCCTTTCGAATGCTCCGCACTCGTGTGTTGCAGCTGATGCGCTCGCACCGCTGGAACTCCCTCGCCGTGACCAGCCCTGGACCGGGTGAGGGCAAGTCCGTCACCGCGCTCAATCTGGCGATCAGTCTCTCGCGTGAGGTCAACCACACGGTGCTGCTGGTGGACCTAGACCTGCGCCGGCCCACGGTGCACAGCCTCCTGGGCTTCGAGAACGAGATTGAAGTAGGCATCGCTGACTACATGTTCACGGAGCTGCCCCTGTCGCAGGTGCTGATCAATCCTGGCATGGACCGATTGGTGATATTGCCGGGGCGTGATGGGCAGGAGGAAGCCTCGGAAATGCTGTCAGCGCCGAAAATGCACCAGCTTATCGATGAC
The DNA here is from genome assembly GCA_039193195.1 of Pseudomonadota bacterium. Lineage (NCBI taxonomy): Bacteria > Pseudomonadati > Pseudomonadota > Pseudomonadota bacterium. The sequence goes on along the minus strand of JBCCWS010000018.1, from coordinate 50,967 downwards.
ATCACCCATCGCTATCCCGAGCGTCTAGTGATCTTCGATCTGCCGCCCGTGTGCACCACCGATGATGTGCTCGCCTTCTCGCCCCTGGTCGATGCGTTCCTACTGGTGGTACGTGATGCGGGTACGCGCCAGCAAGAGCTGCGCCAGGCGGCGGAGCTGCTCAAGGACGTCAACCTTGCTGGTACGGTGCTGACGATGACGGATGGCGTGGCAGGCTACCCCTTGTGAGCGTTCGCCCGCGCAACGCCGTCGCTTGGATGGCGTCCGATGTATGAGGCCTACTACGGCTTCTCTGAGAAGCCGTTCTCTCTGCTGCCGGATCCTGAGTTTCTGTACCTCGGTACGAAGCATCGAGCCGCGCTGACGATGCTCCAGTACGGCCTCATGAGCAACGCTGGCTTCACCGTAGTCACGGGCGAGATCGGTTCGGGCAAGACCACCCTGATCCGTCAGGTGCTGAACGAGATCGAGTCGGACCTCACGGTGGGCCTTATCACTAACACGCACGAGTCCTTCGGCGAACTCCTGCAGTGGGTGCTGATGGCGTTCAATCTGGAGTACAAGAACCTCGATAAAGTCGAGATGTACGAGCAGTTCATCAGTTTCGTTATCGAGGAGTACGCCCAGTCGCGGCGTACGGTTCTGATCATCGATGAGGCGCAGAACTTGAGCGTAGAGACGCTCGAAGAGCTGCGCATGCTGTCGAACGTTAACGCCGACAAGTCACAGGTGCTGCAGCTCATTCTGGTCGGTCAACCGGAACTGCGGGAGAAGCTTCGCCTGCCCGAGCTGACCCAGTTCGCACAGCGGATCCTGATCGCACACCACCTAGATACCCTTAGCGCAGACGAGGCGCACGAGTACATTCGCCACCGCTTGCAAGTGGTCGGGGGCGATGCCGAGCTGTTCGATGAGAAGGCTCGTGCACTGCTCTGGTACCACAGCCGTGGCGTGCCGCGCGTTATCAATTCACTGTGCGACGTGTCCTTGGTGTACGGCTACGCCGCCAGCCTCTCACAGATTAGCGAGGAGCTCGTGAAGGAGGTGGTCCGCGATCGCAAGCAGGGAGGCATTTTCACCGGTGGCGACGAGCGCGAAGCGGTCGGCTAGGGCAATGGCTCGCCTGCTGCTGGTCAGCCTGATAGTGTGGCTAGCGGGATCGATGACGTCGTGGGCGGCGTTCAGCCCCCGCGAGGTCGCCGTGATCGCCAATGCCAACGATCCTCTAAGCATGGTGCTTGCCCGCCACTACGTTGACGCGAGGGGAATACCACCGACGCAGCTGATAGAAGTGCGCCTGCCGCCCGATCAGCCGCGGGTGAATGCGGATCGCCTGACGCGTATCCGCGCCCGAGTACTTCAGAAGACGCCGGCGCATGTTCAGGCCTACGTGCTAGCGTGGATGCGGCCCTATCGGGTGAAGTGCATGTCGATGACGACCGCCTTCGCCGCCGGCTTCGATGAGCAGTGGTGCGCCAAGCCCTGCGCTCGCACGCGTCTTTCCGACTACTTCGACAGCTCGAGTGCGAAACCCTGGCAAGACCACGGGGTGCGTCCGGCCATGCTGTTGGCCGCACGTGACGAGTCCGAAGGGCGGGCCCTGATCGCGCGTGGTCTTGCTGCCGACGGCACGCGACCCTCGGGCACGGGCTACCTGGTACAGACCAGTGATCGGCACCGAAACGTACGTGCCGTGGCCTTTCCGGCGCTGGTGCAGCGGTGGTCTGGTCGCTTGCGCCTTCGCCACGAGCGCACCGACGCCCTGCGCGATAGGGACGATGTGTTGTTTTACTTCACGGGCGCAAAGGAGGTGGTGGCCTTGCGCAGTAATCGCTTCCTGCCCGGCGCCGTCGCCGATCACTTGACCTCCAGCGGCGGCCGTCTCGACGACAGCCCGCAGATGAGCGCCCTACGCTGGCTCGAGGCCGGTGCGACGGCGAGCTACGGCACCGTGGCCGAACCCTGTGCGTATCGAGAGAAGTTCCCCGACCCGACCGTGCTTCTAAGTCATTACTACGCCGGTGACAGCGTCATCGAGGCGTACTGGAAGAGCGTGGCGATGCCTGGGCAGGGGCTGTTCATTGGCGAGCCATTGGCGCGGCCGTTTACGAGCGCAGGCGAGCAACGCAGATGATGGACTTAATCAACGCCCACGGCGTACAGCTCGCCTTCGGACTGCTCGGCGCGCTCACCGTGTTCGTGGCAAGCTATGCGTTGCCTGAACGCTACCCGATCGCTTTGCTGATCTTGATGGTCCCGTTTCAGCTCATTGCGTCGCGCTACGGGTCGTTGAACGTGGGCATGGTCTACCTCACTTTCGCAGCGTTCCTGTTCCAGGGGCGTATGCGCGAAGTGCCTTATTTGCTGCAAGCGAGCCTGCTGGTGCTCGCCTACTTGCTGTCGATGGCGACGAGCATTCCGACTACCTACGGGCAGCAGGGCATCTACCTATTCAACGTCTTCTCAAGTTTCGTCTTCTTCTACCTGCTGTTCAATCACTTCCGCCGCTTTCCGGACCCGCGGTTCGTCCTAAAGCTGCTGATCGGGTTGGACGTGGCGGTGCTGCTGTTTTTCGCTGTTCAGATCACGCTCGGCTTCGACAGCGTGAACGTGCTCGGCCTCTCCGAGTGGTCGATAGGCGGCAACCTGGAAAACAAGGGGCGGCTTCTAGGGCCCTTCGGTCCGGCGGGAACGAATGCGGGCTTTTTGGTCTTGCAGTGCCTGATCATGGGGTACGCGCTCATGCGCTTCCCCAGCCTGCGGATGCGGGTGTTGCTGATAGCGCTGCTGTTCGCCAATGTCGCGATGCTGATCGCGACGGGTTCTCGCGGTGGCTTCATTGCGCTGATCTTCGGTACCTTGCTGTTTCTCACAGTGTTCCGCCGCACCCTCGGCACCGCGCGGGTAGTCAGCGTCCTTGCCGCGGGGGGCGCAGCAGTGGCTGTGGCAGGCGTGATCATCGTGGCCTATACGCCGTTCGATACGCTGTTTACGCGCCTTGCCGGTACGGAGTTCACCGGGGTGGTGCCGGACAGTCGGCGCGGGTGGTTCTACGTGATCGAGCGTATTCCAGAGGCCCTGACCTTCGGCCACGGCCCACGCATCGTGCTCGAGTACATGTCGCCGAGGTTCTTGCGCGAGGTGTACATCGGCTATCCCCACAATCTATACCTGTTCCTTCTCTATTCCCTCGGGCTAGTAGGCTTCATCGTTTGGATGGTCTGGTTCGCCAGCCTCGGCCTGCATTGGTTGCGCGCATCGCGCTGGGAGCGAGCAGAGGACATGGCGTCCGAGTTCCCGCGCCTGGGGGTGGTCGTGCTGCTCACCTTCCTATTTGACTCGATGAAGATCGAGTTCCTACGCTTTCAGGTGGTGGACTATCAGCACTACGTGTTCGCCTTGCTGGCCATATTCTCGGCCTTCAGCGTCCACTCCCTGCAGCACTACAGCAATCCGGTGGCCACGCGCTTGGCCACGCGCCCCGACTTCGCCAGTGCCGGCGATCCCTTCACGCCGGCAGGTGCCCTGAGCCGCACGCCTGGCGCGGGTTGACAGTGCCGCGCATCTGCTTCGTGGGGTTGGACAACTACCCCGTCCTAAACCCCAGCGCGGGCGGAGACTACTTCGGCGGGGAGTCTGTGCAGCAGACCTTGCTCGCGCGAGCTTACGTGGCAGCTGGCTGGGATGTGCACATGCTGGTGAAGGATCACGGGCAGGCGCCGGATGAGATCATCGACGGCATCCGCGTGCACACGGCTTACAACCAGCGCGCTGGCGTGCCCGTGCTGCGCTTCCTGCACCCGCGGGCGACCGGCATCTTGCGAGCCCTAGCGGCGGCCGATGCGGACGTTTACTACCAGTCCTGTGCGGGCATGATCACGGGGCTGACCGCGTGGCATGCAAGACGAAACGCAAGACGCTTCGTCTTTCGCGTGGCCCACGATACGGACTGCGTGCCGGGCCAGCAGCTGATCCGTTTCTGGCGTGACCGCAAGCTTTACGAGTATGGACTCGAGCGGGCGGATTTCATCTCCGCCCAGGGCGAGCACCAACGCGATCTCCTTCGAACGCACTACGGGCTCGAGAGCGCTCCCATCCCGATGGCTGTGGAACTGCCGCGCGAATCGCTCAGCGAACCGCGCGACCTGGACGTATTGTGGGTTAACAACCTTCGTGACTTCAAGCGCCCGGACCTGGTGCCTGTGCTGGCACAAGCGCTCCACCGTCGGCAGGTAGCGATGATCGGCGGTGCCGTACCCGGATACGAGGCCCTCTATGCGCAAGTGCAATCGCAGGCTAGGGCGATTACAAACCTGCGGATGCTCGGGGCCGTGCCCTACCATGAGGTCAACGCCTACTTTGCCCGCGCGCGCGTGTTCGTGAACACCTCTGATAGTGAGGGCTTCCCGAACTCCTTCCTCCAGGCATGGATTCGCGGGGTTCCCGTGGTGAGCTTCTTCGATCCCGATGGCCTCATCGCCCGCCACGGGCTGGGCCTTGCGGTGAAGGGAGACATCCATCTGATGAGCCGGCTGCTCGATGAGCTGCTCGGGGACCCGACCGCTCTGAAAGCCATGACCGAGCGTTGCCGAAACTTCGCCCTAGCGCACTACGCGCCCAGCGCTGTGGTCGAGCGCTACATCGCCAGCGGCGCTACGCCGGGCGACCGGCGCGGAGGTGCGGATTCGGCGCGCTCATCGCTGTCATTGCCCACCTCCTAGCACGCTCACCAATGAACCCCTCCCAAGGACCCGCACCGATTCTCTTGCTGGTGCCCTCCCTAATTCGTGCCGGCGCCGAGACCCAGGCCATCAGCCTGGCGAATGGTCTGGCTCGCCAGGGCTTCGCCGTGCACCTGGCAACCTTCGGTGAGCCGCTGGATCAGTTGAAGGAGATCGACCGCGCGCGGGTAGTGTTCCATCGGCTGCAGCGGCGCGGGCGCCTCGGCTGGTCGCTGGTGGGGGACTTGGTCCGCCTCGTGCGAACGCACCGCTTCGCGGTGATCCATTGCACGCTGCAGATCAGTCTGTTTTACGCATCGCTTGCCAGGTGGCTCATCGCGCAACGCGACAAGCCCGAGCTGGTCGTGGCGATCCACACCACGCAGAACCTCTCTGCGCGCGAGGACCGTTTCGATCGTTGGCTCTACCGGCCGCTGATCAGGCGCTGCGCCCGGACCATATTCGTCTGCCAAGCGCAAGCCGCCTATTGGATTCAGCGCTTCCCGGAGCTCAAGTCACGAGCCACGGTGGTCTACAACGGCGTGGATGCGGAGCGGTTCTCCCCGACGCCCACACAGGAGGCCGCAGCGCGCGCCCTTCGCGCATCCCTCTCCATCGCCGCCGATGCGCCCGTGCTCTTGTGCGTGGCCCGCCTGCGCCCGGAGAAGGGACACCTGCTCTTGCTGCGGGCCCTCGCGGGGCAGGCGCGCGTGCATCTGGTGCTCGCTGGAGACGGGGCGATGCGCCGGCAGATCGAGGCGCAACGCCAGGCGCTCGATCTGCAGGCGCGAGTGCACCTGCTCGGTGATGTAGCGGATACGCGACCGCTCTACGCCCTCGCCGATGCCAGTGTGCTGGCTTCCACCAGCGTGGAGACCTTCTCGATGGCGATGCTCGAGTCGCTGGCGATGCGCACGCCGGTGATCGCCACGCGGATTGGCGGCATGGGCGAGGCGATCGAGACGGCGAAGACGGGGTGGCTGGTACCGGTAGGGGACGCACCGGCGCTCGCCGAGGCCATCGCAGAGCTCGCGGCGGATCTGCCGAGGGCGGCTCGCCTCGGTGTGAACGGTCGCGCTAGGGTGCGGGAGTCGTTCACGGTGCAAGCGATGGTCCGCGACACGGCCGTCATATTGCGTGAGGTGGGGCCGGCTAGTGCGCCGGCCGGGGGGTCGCTGACCGCATGAGCTCAGCGGCTCCCAACCGCACGCACGTGCGTATCTTCTACCCATCGGATCCTTTGGGTACCCTGCCTGGCGGTATCGAGACCTTCATCCGTGGCCTAATCGGCTGGGCGCCGCAGGACATCGACTTCAGCGTAGTCGGATTGACGACTGATGTGCAGGCGCGCCCCGTGGGGCGTTGGCTGAATTGCCGGATGCGCGATAAGAACTATCGTCACTTCGCCACCTACGCGGTCGGTGACCCTTCGCGTCAGCCGCGTGTCCCAGCCACGGTACGTTACCTCGCCGCCCTCGCGCCGCGCCGGGGGCTGCTAGCTCGCAACGCCTTTGACGTGGCGGAAGTGCACCGGTTAGAGCCCGTGGTCCTGCTGCCTCGTGGCGTACCGATCAACGCCTTCATGCACCAGGATAGCGAGGTGCTCTACGACCCCGGTAGCGACATTCGCTGGCGCCACCTCCCCAGCCTGTACTTCGCTGCGGAGTCGCGCCTCATCGGGCGCGCCGCTAGCGTGTACAGCGTCTTCCAGAGCGCCGTGGACGGACTCAAGCGACGCTACCCGGCGCTCGCGAGTCGGGTGCGCTTTACCCCCACCTGGTTCGATGGCGATCGTTTCGCGGTGCCGAGCCTCGGGGCGCGCATGGACGCTCGACTCGCCCTGCGCCAGCGTTTGGGATTAGGTGAGAGTGCAGCGCTGCTGATGCTAGTGGGCCGCCTCGAATCGCAAAAGGAGCCGGCTCTCGCCGTCGAGACCTTAGCGCGCTTGGTGCAGTCCAAGGACGGACGTGACTGGAGGCTGGTCCTAGTTGGGGACGGGAGCTTGCGCCGACAACTGCAGGCGACTGCTCGATCGCTCGGCGTGGCTGAGCGAATGCACATCACCGGCTTGCTCTCTCCCCAGGTGATTCCGGGGTATCTGCACGGCGCCGATGTCTTCGTACTGCCCTCTCGTTATGAGGGGATGCCAATCGCCTTGCTCGAAGCCCTGGCATGCGGTCTGCCTGCGGTCGCGAGCGATGTAGGCGAAGTGCGACGTGTGTTGCGCGATGGAATTAACGGATGGGTGATTCCACCGGCTGGGCGTAGCGCCGAGCACTTCGCCGATGCTGTCGGCCGCGTGATGGCCCAAGCCGCATCGATGCCCCGCGAACATCTCGATCAGGCATGTGTCGAAGCCGTGACGCCCTATGCGCCCGAGCGCGTGCTCGCACCCCTTTATGACAACTATCGCCAGCTCCGCCGACCCGCCTGAGGGCGAGGCCAGCTGGTAGAATCGCCGGGCTCAAGGACAGGCTTCGCCAACCAACGACGGTGCGCCCGCGCGGCGCCCTCACACGTGCAACGGCAAGGACGATATGGTTTCGATCTCCGACGATGCGACGCTCGCCTCCGATCCCCCGGTGCCGCCCACCTCACCGGGTGACGGTCCGCCCCTAATGTCGGCCCTGGCGTGGGCGGTCTTGGGCGTGCTCCTAGCGGCCCTCGCGTTCATCTTCTTCGATGGCCTCGCCTTTATGGTGGGGGAGTGGTCCCGCGAGGAGTATAGCCACGGTTACCTGATTCCTGTGATCGCCGCCGCCATGGTGTGGCGCGAACGGCGCGCGCTCAACAATCTCGCTTGGCAAGGCAGCTACCTAGGGCTGCTGGTTACCTTTGCCGGGCTCGGCCTCTTCCTGTTGGGCGAGCTCAGCACCCTCTACGTGCTCATTCAGTACGCCTTCCTTCTGACGTTGACCGGCGTGTGCCTGTCGATCTTCGGCGTGCGAGCGATGCGCTACCTATGGGTGCCGCTCGTTTATCTCTTCTTCATGATTCCCCTGCCGAACTTCCTCTACGCGAACTTGAGTCAGCAGCTGCAGCTGATCTCTTCGGCTCTAGGCGTGGCGGTGATCCGCCTGTTCGACATCAGCGTCTTCCTCGAGGGCAACGTGATCGACCTTGGCGTCTATCAGCTGCAGGTGGTGGAGGCGTGCAGCGGGCTGCGCTACTTGTTCCCGCTCATGAGCTTCGGGTTTCTGTGCGCTTACCTATTCAAAGCACCTGCCTGGCAGCGCGTGCTGGTGTTTCTGGCATCGATTCCGCTCACGGTGCTGATGAACAGCGTGCGCGTCGGCATCATCGGCGTACTCGTGGAGTACTTCGGCATAGAGCAGGCAGAGGGCTTTCTGCACTACTTCGAGGGTTGGGTGATCTTCATGGCATGCGTTGGCATGCTGTTCGCCGGCATGTGGTTGCTCGCCCGCTTCACGGGCGGTGGCCGATCCTTCAACGATGTGTTCGTGGTCGATCTCGGCGAGCCGGCTGAGCGCGATCTCTCCCATCAGCGTTTGGCGCGGTCGGCCACCGTCGCTACGGTTGCCGTCGTCGCAATGGCCCTGTTCACCCTGTCGCTGACAACCCGTGAAGAGGTTGTGCCGGCGCGGGCCGACTTCACGAGCTTCCCCCTGCGCCTTGGTGACGGCTGGGTTGGCCGTACCGAGCGCCTGCGGCCAAACATCCTCAAGGTGCTAAAGCTCACCGACTACGCGCTGATCAACTACACCAGCCCAGGCGAGCGGGCGCCGGTGAACCTATACTCTGCGTATTACGCATCCCAGCGCAAGGGCGCATCGATCCACTCGCCGCGTTCATGCTTACCGGGCAACGATTGGATCATCAACGACTCGCGCGTCGAGGAGATCGACCTGCGAATCCCCGGCGAAGCGCCGGTACGCGTCAATCGCGTATTGATTCAGAAGGATCGATCGCGCCAGCTCGTGTACTACTGGTTTGACCAACGAGGCCGCTCCTTGACGAACGAGTATGCGGTGAAGTGGTACCTGCTCTGGGATGCCCTGCACCTGAACCGCACCGACGGCGCCCTGGTGCGGCTGACCACGCCGATCCTCGAGAGCGAGGCCCCGGCGCAAGCGGAGGCCCGTTTGCAAGGGTTACTGCGTGAGGTGAGCTTGCGCTTCGATCAGTACCTGCCGGACTGAGTGGTGCGCTTGGGCGAAGACGAGTGGAGATGAGTCTCTTTACCTCTTTCTTGTTTGCCCTCATGACGAGCATGCTCTTGGTGCCCGTCCTGCAGCGCTATGCGGGGAGGCTAGGGCTCATCGATACGCCCGATCCACGCAAGGTGCACGAACGCCTCGTGCCGCGCAGCGGTGGCGTAGCGATCGTCGCAGGCGCGCTCTTGCCCATCGTGCTGTGGGCACCGGCGGACTCCCTGCTCGCACACCTGCTGCTCGGGGCGATGGTGATCGTCCTGATCGGGCTAGTAGACGATCGGCAGGACTTGGACTACCGCCTGAAGTTCGCCGGCCAGGCGCTGGCGGCGTTGATCGCCATGCGCGGTGGGTTGTTGATCGAGGTGTGGCCCTTCTTCGGCATCGATCCGGTGCCCGCTGCGCTCTCCTACCCCACGACCTTCATGTTCTTGATTGGGGTGACCAACGCGATCAACTTCTCCGACGGCCTCGATGGGCTGGCGGGGGGCATCTCACTGGTCACCCTGGGAGCGATCGCGTTTATCGCCGGCACCCCCGCGGGGCAGGACCTCACTCAGACGGCGCTGGAGATGATGGTCGGCGATGCGGAGCAGGGCCGTCACATCGCGCTCTACTCAATCGCGATCATCGGCGGTCTGTGCGGCTTCCTACGCTACAACAACTACCCAGCGCAGATCTTCATGGGGGATACGGGCAGCCAGTTCCTCGGCTTCATGACCGCTGGCCTGGCGATCGCGTTGACCCAGCACTTCGATACGGCCTTGAACCCAGCCATCGTCCTGCTCCTCTTCGGTCTGCCAATTCTCGACACCTTCTCCGTGATGATCTGGCGTGTGCGCACGGGGCAGTCGCCGTTTCGTGCGGACCGAAAGCACTTCCATCACCGCCTGCTCGACATGGGCTTCAAGCACTACGAGGCGGTGTCTACGATCTACGTAGTGCAGGCGCTGCTGGTGTTGGCTGCGCTCGCCGTTCGCTTCAGTGCAGATGTCGTTGTAATCAGCATCTACTTGCTTGCCTCCGCGCTCATCGTGATCGGGTTTCGCGTGGCGCGAGTGTCCGACTGGCGCCTGCGCGCGCCGTCCGAACCAGGGGTGTTTGTCGAACGACGCAACCTGTGGTTGCGCGGCATGCCCTGGCTGCATCCGGTCAGCGTGTCGATGGTCGAAGCGGGCTTTGCATCGCTCGTCGCCCTAGCGGCGCTCTCACCGCTCTCCTTCGCGCCGGGGGTGGGCATCGCCAGCCTCGTGGCGGGGGTGGGGTTGCTGCTCACGCTGCGCCTGAGTGGGCGCCGGCGTCGCCTACTGCGGCGCATCACCCTTTACGGGGCTGCGGTGTTGTCCGTATTCGTGCTCGAGACGGCTGATGCGGGAGGTGCGGCGATCGTGCCGAAGATCGCGGTGAACGCGCTGACCCTGGCGCTGGTGGGCGCGCTCGTGGTGGCCATCCGGGTCACCCGTCGCAGTCGCTTCAGCACCTCGCCCCTCGATATCCTGATCCTGATTTTCGTGGTGGTGGTGCTCCTGTTGGGGGCGGATGTCGCGACCCCCCTAGCGCCCCTATCGCAGGTGGGCGCTGTGCTCGATCAGGACCAGGCCGTGGCACGGCTAGCCGTTCTTTTCTACGCCACGGAGCTGCTGAGCAGCAAGGGTAACCGCTACTTAAACCTGCTTAGCGGCGCCGCGGGGAGCTGCCTCCTGCTCATGGGCATGCGCGCGTTGCTGCTGGGCTGATGGGTGGCGGGTAACGCGCCGAAGCTGCGCCTGCGGTAGACTCTCGCGCCAACTAGGGGCGCGTCCTAACTACTGAAACCGAGGAATACCATGAGAACGCTGTTGCCCGTGCTGACGGCCTTGTTCGCGGCCACGTTGCTGACCGCCTGCGGCAGTGCTGAGGATCGTGCCGCCAACTACATCGAGCGCGCGCAGACGTTCTTCGACGAGGGCGACTTCGTTAAGGCGCGTTTGGATTTGCGCACGGCGCTGAAGATCGATCGTGACAACATCGAGGCGCGCATGCTCCTCGCTCGAGTCGCCGAGCAGAACCGCAACTATCGGGCGATGTACAACCACCTGGTGCGCATCCTAGCCCTTGACGAGAACAACGTTGACGCAAGGGTGAAGCTAGGCATCTTACAGCTCGGCGCAGCCAGCCAGACGCCCGAAGTGATCGAGCAGGCGAGAGACAACGTGGCCTTGGCGGTGGCGCAGGCGCCTGAGAATCCTGACGTGCAGGTGCTGCAGGCCTCACTCAAGCGCTTCGACGGCGACTTCGAAGGTGCGACGGCGCAGATGCGAGAGGTGTTGACGGAGCACTCGGACAACGTGCCGGCCCACTCCCTCCTGTTCTCCCTGCTCTACCAGCAGGGCCAGGTTGACGAGGCGTTGGTGGCGCTCGAGCAAGGGATCGCCCAGAACCCGTCCTCCGCGCCTCTGCACCTGTTGCGCCTGCAGGCGCTGCAAAGCCTAGAGCGTTGGGAGGATGTCGAGTCAGGGCTGAAGTCGCTCAGTGATCAGTTCCCCGATAGCAATGCCGTGCGCTACCAGCTGGCGAAATTCTACATCCAACGCGGTCAGGAGGACGACGCCGAAGTGGTGCTGGAGAGCCTGGTCGCCAACGATCCCGACGACAGCACTGCCAAGCTCAAATACGCCGAGTTCCTGGCCAACCGGCGTGACCTTGCCAAGGCTGAAGAAGCACTGCAGTCCTACTCGGCGGCGGAGCCGCAGATCCAGGAATTTCGCTTCGCCCTAGCGACGCTCTACCAGGCTCAGCGCCGCAATGGCGAGGCGATCGAGGTGTTCGAGAGCATTGTGAGCGGCGCGGACGACGCGGAGGATCGCTCGACGGCACGCAACGAGCTCGCCAAGCTGTACATGCGCGAAGGCCGCATTGAGGAGGCGCGGCCGCTGATCGATGGCGTGCTCGAGGACTCCCCGGGGGATCCGGAGGCCCTGATCTTGCGTGCGGGTCTTGCCTTGCAAGACGGGCAGGTGGAGGACGCGATCACGGATCTGCGGGCCGCCCGGCGCAACGATCCCGACTCGAAGCGCGCCCTGACCTTGCTCGCGCAGGCCCACGCGCAGGCCGGAGACGGCGTGCTCGCTGAGGAACGCCTGCGCGACCTGCTGGCCGCCCATCCGAATGATGCTTTCGCTCGTGATCGCCTGGCCGGTGTACTGTTCGCCCGCGAGCAGTTCCGCGACGTTCACACGTTGATCCGTGGCGCCAACGAGGCCGGCGCTCCGCCGACGACGACCAGCGTTCGTCTTCTCGCGGAGGCGCTCATTCGCGACGGGCGCCCCGCGGATGCCCTGACCGTGGCTGAGGAGCTAATCGGGGCGGCGCAGGGCGTCAACGCCGAGCAAGCGCGCTTGGGCCACTACCTGGCCGGTCGCGCCCACCTCGCGGCAGGCGACTACGAGGCGGCGCTTACCGCTTACCGTGAGGTCGCGGCGCTCGGCGAGATGACATCCGACGCGCTCTCGGGGTTGGTGACCGCTCTGGTCGAGCTCGAACGCCCGGAGGAGGCGCTCTCCGAGCTGGAGACGTACCTGAAGGAGCACCCCGACGACTTCGCTGGACTTACGCTGCAGGGACAGGTTTTGAGTCGTACCCAGCGCATGGATGAGGCGCGTGAGGTTTTGGAGCGGTCGCTCGCCGTGCGAAACGACGTGTGGCCCACCTATCGTGATCTAATCTCTGTGAACGTGGCCTTGAACGACGTTGGGGCAGCGATCGAGGTGGCTGATCGTGGCTTGGCCGTGGCCCCAGAGAACACCCAGCTGCGCGTGATTAAGGCCCAGCTGTTGGAGCGCGAGGAGGCCTATCTGGCGGCGATAGCCGAGTACGAGACGCTGCTCGGTACCGATCCATCGTCCCTTGTGGCGATCAACAATCTGGCGTCGCTGGTCGCCGACCATGACCGCAGTCCCGAACGCTTGGACTACGCTGCCCAATTGGCACGGCCTCTGCGTACCCAGTCCAACCCTGTGTTCCTCGACACCGTCGGCTGGCTCGCCTATCGCCTCGAGAATTTCATCGAGGCGCGTTCCTTGCTGGAGCAAGCGGTACGCACGGCACGTGCCGAGCCTCGCTACGCGCAAGTGCTTCCACAGTTGCGCTATCACCTGGGCATGACCTACGTGGCCGTTGGCGAGTCGGCGCTGGCTCGCACTGAGTTGGAGGCCGCGATCGCCGAGGATGGCGTGAGTTTCGTCGGCGTGCAGGAAGCCCGCGCGACCCTGTCGCGGCTGTAAGAGAGGAGTACCGACGATGAGTACATCTATTCGTGGCAACCTGTGGGCACCGCTGGTGCTCTGTGCGTTGTGTCTGCCCATGATGCCCTGGGCGAGCTGGGCGCAGTCCACGCAGGCGCCAGCGCTGCCTGCAAATGGGGAAGCGCGGGACGACCCGGAGACGCGCGCCGGCTTTCGGGTTTATTTCGCGCCGCTGGGTATCTGGCTGGAACCGGATGTGTTTTGGTATCGCTGGGCGGATGAGAAGAAGGCGTTCCTCTGGAACGGGTCCGAGCAACCACCGGAGGGGCCGGAGGTTGAGGAGGGCCACATGGTCATCGTGGAACGCGCTGATGGCCCGTGCCTGCTCGTTCGCAAGGACAAGCGTTGGCGCAAGGCGGGCACCGTGTACGGATGGGGGGAGCGCCTGCGCGCCTACGGAGGCTGCCACAGCCTTACGCTCGGCGACTAATTCCCCTAGGCGCCGGGGTGGCCCGGGTCGTCGCCGTCCTCGTGTAACACCTCGAACTCACCCTCCACCACGTCACCGTCCTTGCCTCGGTTCCGTGGGGGTGGGCGTGGCGCCGTGTGCGGCCCACGCGTCGCGCCACTGGCTTGGAACTTCCGCTCCTGCCACCACAGCCATACCCTTAGGGCGATGGCACCCACCAGGCCAATGGCCAGTAGGGTGGTGATCACAAAGGCACCGAAGATCAGACTTATCGCCAGTACCCCCACCGCTGCCACCATGCCGACGGCACGAGCAAGGAACGCCCCGGGCCCCGCCGGGGCGCCCCTCTGGGCTCGGCGCTGGCTTTCCAGAAACCGTTGAAAGTCGTTCATATGGACTCCTCTGAGGAGGTGCTCGTCGCCCCGCCAACTCGGCCCGCCGGAGGGTCCAACGGGTTGTGGGCCATCTGGCCGTCCTCGCGCAAGGGAGGGTAGGGCAATCCGCGCTCGTGACAGCGCCGAGCGATGTGGGGGTAGGCCCACTCGAAGAGCGTGTTGGCGTACTGCTCTGCCGGCAGGCGACTGGGGCCGTCATAGAGGCCCGCCGCCTCGCGCTGGCGTCGCGCTTCGAACAACAGTAATGCGGCCGCGACGGACACATTCAAGGACTCGGTGAGCCCTTCCATCGGCACCGACACGCATTTGGCGGACGCTGCCAGGGTCTGTGGCGCCACGCCATGGAGTTCGCTGCCGAGTACTAGGGCGATGCGTTTGGTGTAGTCCACCTCTCGGTAGTCGACCGACTGCTCACCGCGATGGGCCGTTAGCAGGGTGAAGCCGTCGCCGCGTAGGGCGCCAAAGCAGTCGGTGAGTGTTTGGTGTCGCTGCACGCGCACCCATTTGCGCACGCCGCCGGATATCATGTGGTGAGAACGGATGCCGTCGACGGAGACTGCGTGGAGTTCGTATAGCCCCACCGCATCGGCGGTACGCATCACCGCCGCGATGTTGTGACTCTTTTGCGTGCGGTCCATAACCACCGTCAGATCAGGCTGGCGCCGATCCAGGGCCTCGCGCAGGCGGGTTAGCCGTTGTGGGGTCAAGTGGGCTCTCAGGCGCCGGTGGCACCGGCTTCGATCGCGCGCCTCACGAAGGCCTCGTGACGATCCACGCTGAGGTCCGCGAGTACGGCATCCTCGATCGTGCCGTCTGCGCGAATGAGGAAGGTAGCTCGGCGAACGATCAGACCGAGCGGCCCTTTCACACTGTACAGACCCGCCACCCGCTTCTTCGTGTCAGCGAGGAGGGTGAAAGGTAGCCTGTGCTGCTCACGAAAGCGGGCATGGGAGTCGCTGTCCTGGGGGCTCACGCCCACTACGCGCAGGTTGGCAGCAATCAAATCGTCGTTGAGGTCGCGCAAGCTGCAGGCTTCGCGCGTGCACCCTGGCGTAAAATCTGCCGGGTAGAAGTAGAGGATCAGTGGCCCCTCGCCGAGGAGCGTCGACAGGGTCACGTCCTTGCCTTCGTGATCGGGCAGGGTGAAATCTGGGGCGCGGGTACCGGGCGCGAGCATCCTAAACACCTCCCAAGGCGCGAGTGGACGTTGAATTACCTGAAGTTCTTCATTTTACCGCAAGTCGCCTGCACCCGTGATTCACGCTATCGAGGTCATGCTAGCAACAGCGCAAATACGCCGCTCAGACCGTTCCGCGGACGACATGAAACCACCCGTACGTTAGGTCGCGAACAATGCCCCCGAGCGACGCTGCTACGCACGCCAAGGCGGGCGAGACAGGGTCACCAACACTTCAACCTAAGGGTGATATTGATGCGAAACGCACTGACCAAGTTCCTGGCTGGCTTCCTTGCCTTTGCCGCTATCTCCGGTACCGCTGTCGCTGGCCACCACGAGAAGGGTGAGATGGCTGCCGAGAAGGACATCGTTGCCACGGCGGTCGCCAACGGCAACTTCAAGACCCTGGCCGCTGCGCTGAAGGCCGCCGGTCTGGTCGACACGCTTCGCGGCGAAGGTCCCTTCACCGTTTTCGCGCCCACCGACGCTGCCTTCGCCAAGCTGCCTGAGGGCACTGTGGCCGAGCTGCTCAAGCCCGAAAACAAGAAGAAACTGATCGCCGTGCTCACCTACCACGTGGTGCCGGGCAAGGTGATGGCCAAGCAGGCCGTGAAGCTGGACTCCGCTGAGACCGTGAACGGTAACTCCCTCACCCTGAAGGTGATGGGTGAGAAGCTGCATGTTGACAACGCCACCGTCGTGGCCGCCGACGTGGAGGCCTCCAACGGCGTCATCCACGTGATCGACACCGTGGTGCTGCCGAACGCGCGCTAAGGCGCTAGATGCCTGAGCGAAGGGGCCGGCTGGGGGAAATCCCCGCCGGCCTCTTTTCGTTATGCGGCACACGATCGCTGACCTCATGCGTGCGCCAGTCGGAGACAACCGATGGGTTGCCGGGGGCTCGAACCATACCTGCGAGTGAGTGCGATCAGGTCGAGCCTGCATCGAGAGGACGCGCCGACCCGAGACGACGCTCAGCCCTGCTGTCGACGGCGTCGGTTTGGAATCGACGCTTTTCAGGGCGTAGACTCCGCATGCGGCAGGCCCCGGTAGCTCAGCTGGATAGAGCATCCGCCTCCTAAGCGGAAGGTCCCACGTTCGAATCGTGGTCGGGGCGCCACGTTCGCCATAGCGCCACCCCTAGCCCTCTGGACTTTCCGAGCTTGCCTTTCAAAGCGCGCGGCCGATGCGCGCGGATCGCTCAGTGCGTGCTTGCGAACACCCTTGGATGCAGTGGCAGCACGGAGGTGTCTGTGCCAAGGTCCCCGCTGACGCAATGTGGGGAATCGCTGAGTGGAAATCGCCGATCACGCAAGCCTGGTGCTTATCGCCCTTGGGTTCTACGTCGCGATGGTCATCGGCCTGGCCCTGTACTACTCCAGGCGGACCGGCTCCACGGAGGACTTCATACTCGCCGGCCACAGTCTCTCGGCCCCCTTCGTGTGTGGCTCCGTAGTCGCCACCTGGCTCGGCGGCGCCGTGGTGATCGGCAGTGCGCGCGAAGCGTATGTAGGCGGCTTTCAGGCCATTGTCTGGGACCCCTGGTCGCCCATGCTGACGCTCTTGTTCTGCGGGTTCTTCATGGTCGCGGTGTTTCGCCGCTCACGTTTCACCACGGCTATCGATTTTTATAATGCACGCTTCGACGAGCGAATCGGCATCTGCGGACTGTTCATTCATGTGCTCTCCTACCTGTCCTGGATCTCGGCGCAGCTACTCTCTCTAGGGGTGATCATCGCTCTGGTGACGGGGCTGTCTGCGGTGCCTGCAACGCTGCTTGGCGCCGTGGTCATTCTCAGCATCTGCTTGACCGGTGGCCTCTGGGCCCTGTCCCGCTCGGACATGCTTGCGTTCATCATCCTCACGGCAGTGCTGCTGATCGTGCTGCCCTACGCCCTATCGGCGGTAGGCGGGATCTCGGGCTTCATCGAGCAGGCGGGCACGGTCAACGGCACACCGCCCTTCAGCCTGTTCTACACCACGCAGCCGAACGCCGCTGGCGAGCCGACGGGCTTCGCTGGGTATCTGGGTTTGCTCGGCATCATCTACATGTTCGCCGCCTGGTTCTCCGTCGCTTTCGGCGATCTCGGCGGCTCGGTGCTCGTGGCGCGGGCGCTAGCGGCGAAGGATGAGCGCGCCGCGTCCAGAGGCTTCGTGTTCGGTGGGCTGATTTACATCGTGCTAGGCATGATCCCCGTGATCGTGGGGATGTGCGCCTTCATCGTGAATGCCAACGTCCCCGAGGCGCAGCTCGACAACGTGTTTCCCAACTTCGTGCAGGAGCACCTGCCGGGGTGGGTAACCATCTTGTTCTTCGTGGCGGCGTCGTCCGCGATCATCAGCACGGCGGGGGATACGGTGCTGACCTCCGGCGCGCTGCTGGGCTATACGCTGCTGCGGGTGGTCAAGCCGCAGGCGGATGATCGGTTGAGCTTGATCTTCACTCGAGTTGCCATGGTCGCGTTCACTTGCCTTGGCCTGCTGTTTGGGCTCGCGATGGGTGATCTGTACAACCTTCTTGTGTTCGGCGGCGCCGTCGCGTTCCCGACCATCGCTGCGACCTTCGTATGTGGGGTCCTGTGGAAGGGTGCAAACGTGACGGGGGCGCTCGCGTCTATGGCTATGGGGGCCTTCAGTTGGGTGATCTTGGCGTGGGTCTTGCTGCCGCACACGGGAGGCGAGATCTGGGATGCGATCTACATTGGGGCCGTACCGGCCTTCCTGCTGAGTTTCACCACGATCGTGGTGGTGTCACTGTTGACGCGCAAGTCCTGCCCGCCCAAGCCGGCGCGGGATATCGATGGCAACGACATCTCGGGCACGCGCCTGTTCACATGGTAGTTGGGTCGCAGTGAGAAGCGACGGCCAGCCATGGGTCTGTGGCGTAGGCGTATAGAACTGATAGCTAGGCAGAATCTAGGGTTCGCTCAGCTCAGGGCGTACGGCGTCGGGTGGCGGCATTGCCCGCGTGCACCCAATCACCCCGTTCTTTGCGCGCTAGCATGACCCACGCCCAGCGATCGTCGAAGATGTCGTCATCCGTGTTGCGCACGGTGCCTCGCGCACGAACCTCTACTGCTACCCAAGCGAGATCCCCGGAGCCGGCAACCTCGATCACCGGCGGGCGAAGATCTTCGTAGCGCTCGTAGTCGAGGCGACCGAACAGCTGCTCGAAGCCGCGTTGTACGTCGAGTGAGGTGGCGTCAGTGAGTTGGCCGTCACTGATCACCATCATGATGGGGGCGCTGAGTGAGCCGAGCATGGCAGCGTCGGCCTCGCAGTGGGCGGCGAGCAGGCGCCGGTGCAGGCGGTACAAGCGTACCGGGTCCAGTGCTGGTGCTTCGATCTCGTCGAACAACCACGTGGGAGGACGTGGGCGCGGATCGATGAAGGAGAAGCGGTACGAGAATGTGCGCTCACCGTCGTCGACGATCATGTCGTAGGGCAGGGCGACCCCGTCCAGCTGACGCCAGTCGGAGAAAGTGGCTCGTAGGGTCGTGTCGTCGGGTAGGCGCAGGACCATCCCGAGGGGGCGCTCGCTTGCCCCTACGAGCGCGAGGCTGCCGCCGTAGGGGAGGCGGCCTCGGCGGGCTGGCTGGGCGTCTTCGCCGAAGGCGACCACCGTGCCCACGGCATCGGGTACCACGCGGGAGAACTCCAGCAGTAGGGCGTGGAATTGGTGACCGAAGGCGAACACTTTCGTGTCGTCATCGCCGAGTCCTACGCGGTCATCCACGGACTCCCAAGCGAGCGGCCCCTCGATCGCGCGCGTGCGCACCTCGGCCTGCGGATAGGCGTGGCGAACGGCCATGTTGTCCATCGTGTGGTAGAAGCTCTCTACCCGAAACGATGTGCCGTCGGACACATCCACCTGCGCGGCCGCGACGATGGCGCGGTCTGCGCAGGCGTCAGTCGCATAGGCGGCGGGCACGCTGAGCGCCAGGAATGCGGTGATCAGCAGGAGCGGGGCATGCACGAGGCGCATAGAAGGTCTCCGCGGCGCGCTGGTGGGGGGTCGTGGCTGTCGATTGGAAGGGGCCGATCGTAGCGCTTGCATCATGTCGATCCCAGGGCAGGGTGCCAGTTCCCCGACGGATGCGCAGGGGCGCGGCAGTCCTGGCGTTCCGGCCTCCTCGAGCGACCTAGCAATATCGCTCGCAGTCGGGGACGACTGCCGTCTCGCGAGCGCCGTCGTGCGATCGATTGGCGGGGCATCGACTGCCCCGGTGGATCCCCGCAGGATTCGCCTTTCCGCTACAATTCACACATGCAGATCAGACCCTTAGCGCCCAAAGGGGCGGGCCGTGGCGCCGGCAACGCCACCTTGGATGACTTCGTACGTGTGCCCTGGGCACTCTACCGAGACGACCCTCATTGGATCGCTCCCCTGCGCTTCGAGCGCAAGGACGCCCTCTCGCCCAAGGCGCCGGTATTCGACCACGTGCAGTGGCAGGGTTGGGTGGCCTACGACCAGGCGGGCGCCCCCGTGGGAAGGATCACGGCGCAGATCGATTCGCTCTACGAGGAGCGCTACGGGGAGTTCGTCGGCTTCTTCGGTATGCTCGAAGCCCCAGATGACCAAGCGTACTTCGACGCGCTCTTCGAGACGGCCAAGGGCTGGCTTCGCGAGCGAGCGCGAACCCGCGTCCTCGGTCCGTTCAACCTCAATGTGAATCAGGAGGTGGGCGTGCTGGTGGACGGTTTTGACAGCCCACCCTACTTCATGATGGGGCACCACCGCCCCTACTATGGGACTCGCATTGAGGCGGCGGGTTTCGCCGGTACCCAAGACATGTTGGCCTACGAGATCGATACCGAGCGCTACGTAGTCCCGCCCGTCCATGAGCGCCTGCGCAAGCGCTACCTCAAGGGGCTGACCTTGCGGAGCATCGACAAGCGCAAGCTCGACGATGAGCTCGAACTGATGCGCGACATCTTCAACGACGCCTGGTCCGAGAACTGGGGCTTCGTGCCGTTCACGGAAGAGGAGTTCCGCACGGTGGGCAAGGAGATGTTGATGATCACTCCCGCGGACTTCCTTAGGATTGCGGAGATCGATGGGCGCGGGGTGGCCTTCATCGTCTTGCTGCCCAACGTCAACGCCCACATTGCGGATCTCGATGGCGCCCTGCTGCCCTTCGGGTGGGCGAAGCTGTTGTGGCGCTTAAAGCGGGGGCCCCTGCGCAGTGCGCGGGTACCGCTCATGGGGGTGCGCAGCGAGTTCCACCACACCCGCCTAGGGCCTGGCCTCTCCTTCGCCCTCATCCATTCGCTCAAGGAGCCGGCGATCGCCAGGGGTGTAGCCCGTTCGGAACTGTCCTGGATCCTGGAGTCGAACGACGGCATGCGCAGCATCATCGAGTCGATCGGTGGCAGGGTGTCAAAGCGCTATCGCATGTATTCGTGCGACCTGTGAGCCTGCCACCGATCGCGGTGGTGTTAGCCGGGGAACGCCCTGGAGGTAACGCACTGGCCCGTGCCCGCGGCGTTCGAAGCGCCTTGCTGATGGATCTGGAAGGGCGCGCCTTGATCGACTGGGCGTTGACCGCTATCGCCAACAGCGGCATCGAGCGCATGCTGCTGGTGGGACCTGGCAACGGTTTGTCCGAGAGCCCCGCAGTGCGCCGGTGGAGCGAGCGGGAGGAAGTGGACTGGGTGGCTCCGGCGCCAGGACCGGCCGCGAGTGCGATCGCCGGCGCCGAGCGCGCAGGCACCTGGCCGCTGCTGCTCACCAGCGCCGACCACGCGCTGCTGCGGCCTTCCACCGTACGCGAGTTCTGCGCGAAGGCGCAGGCGCTGGCCTCGGCAGATGTGGTGGTCGGTTTGGTGCCAGCCGATCGAGTGCGCGAGCGATTCCCCGACAACCAACGCACCTGGCTGCGCTTTCAGGACGGTGATTGCTGCGGCAGCAATCTCTTCTACTTGCGCACACCTGGCGCCCTGCGCGCGCTGCGTTTCTGGCAGTCGCTGGAGGCCCTGCGCAAGCACCCCCCGCGTATGGCGTACAAGCTAGGTCCCCTGGTGCTGGCACGCTACCTCGCCGGGCTATTGACCCGCGATGCTGCCCTCGCGCACATAGGCTCACGCTGCGAGGCGACGATTCGGGCCGTGCTGCTGGACAGCGCGGAGCTGGCCGTCGATGTGGACTCCCCTGCCGACTACACCCTAGCGGCACAAGTGCTGCGCGACCGACCCGCTGAACAGGACGAATGACGGTACGCCTGCTGTGCCTATGCAATGCCGGCGCCGGAGGTAAGACGGGGCGCGCCGACGCCCTACGGGCGCTGTTGCCCGACGCCGCCAACTTGCGCTCGATTCTCACGCAGAACGCAGAGCACGTATCGGTGCTGGTCGATGAGTTCGACGGCACTCACGAAGATCTCATCGCCATCAGCGGCGGTGACGGCAGTCTCCAGTGGCTCCTATCGTTGCTCGCACAACGGCACGAGCGGGGCCTGCCTTGTCCGCGCCTCGCCGTGCTCCCAGGGGGCTCCACCAACATGTCGGCGCGGGATATCAACCGCCACCATCGCTGGTCCGCTGCTGCGGCTGTGCTCGCCCAGGTGGCGAAGGACGGGCCGCAGGCGTCGACCTTTGTTCGAAGGCCCGTGCTCAGGGTGCATCGAGCGAGCGGCGTCCAAGCGGGTTTCTTCCTCGGCGCCGGAGCCGTGGTGGAGGGCATCGACTACTGCAATCGTCGCTTGTGGGCTGAGGGTGCCGCACGCCGCGAACTGACCGCAGGCCTCGCCATGGCACGG
Source organism: Pseudomonadota bacterium (assembly GCA_039193195.1). Classification (NCBI taxonomy): domain Bacteria; kingdom Pseudomonadati; phylum Pseudomonadota; species Pseudomonadota bacterium. Next base: position 29,052 of record JBCCWS010000018.1, on the reverse strand, counting down.
ACCGTGCTCGGCGTGCTGCGGGCGGAGGCGCCCTTCGACTCGCCCTTGCCGCTCGCCTTGGAGGCCTTCGGCGAGCGGGAGAGTGAAGCGATACGTTTGGCGCCTAGCACGGGTGCTACTGTGCTCGCCGTTTCCACCCTCGATAGACTGCTGGTCGGCGCACGTCCCCATTGGGGCGCGGAGAGCGGCGCCGTGCGCTTCACGCTGGTCGAGCGCTCGGCACGCCTGCTTCGCCACTTGGGCGGATTGCTGGGCCTGCCGGGGCTGGGCCGGCCGGGCGCTGACGCCGGTTATCACAGCCACAATTGCACGCGCTTAAAGCTCAGCTTCGCCAGCGAGCGCAAGGCGCAGCAGCCCGCAAGCTATGCGATCGATGGCGAAGTGTTCGCTGCTCCTGCCGAGGCGTTGACCGTCGATGCCGACTGGGCGCCGGAATTCCTTATTCTCTAGCTCGGCCGGGTCCTTGCAGACGCTGGCTCGCGGTGAAAGCAACAGCTCTTCCATGCTATCTTGGCGGGCTTTCGTCGAGCTGAATTGCAGGAGATGCGTTGAAAGCCATCATTCTCAGCGCCGGCCAGGGGCGACGCTTGCTTCCCCTGACGGAGAACACGCCGAAGTGCGCCCTTGATGTCGCCGGCCGCACCGCCCTCGAGTGGCAGCTGAGCCAGATCGCCCAGACCGACATCGATCAGGTAGTGGTAATGACCGGGTTCCGCGCGCCCGTGGTCGAGGCGATCACGCAAGCGTTTACCGAAGTGGCAGTGAGGACTACGCACAACCCCTTCTACGCGGCCTGCGACAACCTCGGCACCTGCTGGCTGGCGCGCCCGGAGATGACGGGAGAGTTCGTCATCATGAACGGCGACACCTTGTTTGAGGCAGCGGTCCTGCAACGCTTGCTCGACTCGCCTGCCGATCACGCGGTGACCCTCTGTATCGATCGCAAGGGTGAGTACGACGACGACGACATGAAGGTGGTGGAGCAGGGGGGGCGCCTGGAACGCGTCGGTAAGCAGCTTGGCGATGCCCCCGTCAACGCCGAATCGATTGGACTGATGACCTTTCGCGGCGACGGTCCTGCCGTCTTCAGCGCCCAACTCGATCGAATGATGCGCGACGAGAGCGGTCTAAAGCGCTGGTACCTGTCTGCGATCGATGCGTTGGCGCCGCAGGGCCACGTCGGCGTGTGTTCGATCGAAGGCCTAAGCTGGTGCGAGGTCGATGATGCGGCCGATTTAGCGCATGCGGCCAAGGTGGTCGCGACCTGGCCAAGCCCGTGAGCCTAGCCAACCGAGGAGTAAGGGCGAGATGAACGAGACGATGACCAAGTTTGGTTATCCCCAGACGCTCATCCACGAGTACGAGCACTGGTGTGTGCTGCTGCGTCCCAAGCAGGTCACGCTCGGCTCCTTGGTGCTCGCCGCGCGCAGTGAGGCCACTCGCTTTTCCGATCTGTCGCCGGCGTCGATCGCCGAGCAACACCAGGCAGTCGCCGATATCGAGCGCGTGCTGGGCGAGTGGGTGCAGTACGAGAAGATCAACTACCTGATGCTGATGATGGTAGACCCGCACGTGCACTACCACGTGATACCGCGATATTCCGTCCCCCGCAGCTTCGCTGACATCGAGTTCGCCGATGCGGGTTGGCCGGCCTTGCCAGCCCTCGGCGACCCCATCGCAATGACTCCCGCGCAGAACGAGGCGCTGATCACGGACCTGCGCGCCCGCTGGTGATTCACCTGGCTGCCGCGTGATCGTCGACCGCTACATCACCCGGCACATCGCCAGCCCGATGTTGCTCATCATCGGGCTGTTCGTTGCCTTGTTCGTAACCTACAGCCTAACTCGCTTCCTGACTGATGCGGCTACGGGCCTGCTCAGCATGTCCGAGGTGCTGCGGATCACCGCCCTGCGCGGGATCATCGCCCTAGAGGTGTTGATTCCGATCAGCCTCTACGTGGCGATCGTGGTCGGCCTAGGTCAGCTGTACAGCGACAGTGAGATGGATGCCTTGCGCAGCGCCGGCCTGTCGCGGCCTCGCCTCATGCGCCCGATCGTCGCATTGGCCTTGGTGGTTGCGCTGGTGACCGCCGTCGGTTCCCTGGTGGTGCGACCCTGGGCCTACGCGAGCATCTACCAGTTGAAAGCTGAGGCGGAGGCTAGCGATGAGCTTGAGCGCATCAAACCTGGACAGTTCTATCACTACGAGGATCAGGATCGCACCGTATACGTGCGTGCCCGTGGCCAGCAAGCGGGCGATCTGCGCGGTATCTTCGTTCGCACGCGGGTCGCCGACCGGGTGGAGGTGATCGCCTCGGCACGCGGGCACGTGGAGGAGTTCGTGACCCCCACCGATCACGAGCTGCAGCTTGAGAACGCGCGGGTCTTTCGCATCGAAGACGGTGAGTTCGACGTGGTGGGCGAGTTCTCCGCCCTACGCCTGACCCTTGCAGCGGCCGTGCCGCAAAGGCCTCCCTACAAGGCGAAGTCGGCCACCTCTGCTGTCCTAGCGCAGTCCACCGTGGGTGACGATCAAGCCGAGTACCAGTGGCGTCTGTCGACTGGGCTCTCGGTGATGCTGCTCGCCTTGTTGGCGATACCCCTCAGCCACAGCCTACCGCGCCAGGGTCGCTATTCGAAGGTAATGATCGCCGTTGGGGTATACGCCGTGTACTACATCCTGATCGGCATGGCGCGCACCTGGGTGGAGCAGGAGCGCCTATCGAGCATCTTCTGGGTGCCCGCTTTGCTCACGGCTGCGGTGGTGGTTGCGTATAAGCCGTGGCGTGGCGGTAAGCTCTAGTGCGGCTGAACATCTACCTAGTGACCAGCATGATCAAGGCCCTGCTGCCGGTGACCTTGATGCTCCTTGCCCTGTTCAGCTTCCTCGCCTTGGCGGAGGAGCTCGAGGACGTAGGCAAGGGGCTCTATAGCGCCACCGATGCGCTGGTGGTCATTAGTCTGACCTTGCCGAATCGTCTGCTCGATCTACTGCCGGTGATGCTGTTGCTGGGTGCCCTGATCGGTATCGGAGGGCTTGCAGGTCATAGCGAACTCACCGCAGCGCGGGCGATTGGTCGGTCCCCACTGCAACTTATGCGAGGCCCCATTCTGACGGCGCTGGCAGTCGGTGTCGTGCTGCTGCTGGCGGCCCAGTTCATCGTTCCCGCGGCGGAACGCGAGGCCCAGCGTCTGCGCGAGAAAGCGGACGTGGGAGGGGTGCAGGCTGCGGCCGACTCCCCGGACCCCGAGGCAGACTTCTGGACCCGCAGTCGCCAACAGATCATTCGCGTTGACGGTAAACGCAACGGGGGGCTGTTGCAGGACGTGGAGATCTACGCGTTCGAGGATGATTCATTGGTGAGCGTGCGTCAGGCGGCCTCGGCGCGCGTAATCGATCGCCAGCAGTGGCAGCTGCAAGATGTGCGTGTGCTCGCTGTGGCGCAGGGCCAGCCTGCGGCAGATCGACGCGTGGTCGGTGAGGCACGCGCCGTAGACCTCCCCATCGGTGGCCTTGACACCCTGAGTGCGCCGGCCGCGTCCCTCGGCCTCTACGATCTCGCCGCGCGGATCGCCCACGCACGCGCTAACGCCCTCGATGTACACGGTTTACGCGTGTTGCTGTGGCAGCGGCTGAGTCTGCCCTTGGCGGCCCTCGCCATGATGCTGCTGGCACTGCCCTTCGTCTTCGGCAACACGCGCGTGTTACCGATCGGCGAGCGCGTGACCTTTGGTGTGATCGCCGGTGTTGCCTTCTACCTCGTGGAGCAAGTGAGCGTGCACCTGGCGGTGATTTACCGTTTGCACCCGGTGCTCCTATCCCTCGCGCCAGAGATGATCATTCTGATGTTGCTGGGCGTGTGGCTTTGGCGCTTGAGCGAACACTAGCGAAGACGTTAGGAATGTTCGGTTAGACTGGGACGGTCGACGGGCTGCCGATCGAGCGGGTCTGAGAGGTGAAGCCACAGGGCGCGCATGCCGCATCCGCTAGGTACAGTCTGGCGTCCACAGGAGCGGCCGGGTCTGGGGGTAAGCGGAACAGGTGAAAACCTGCACGATGATGCTCATGCTCGCTCGAGGCGGACGGCGCACAGAAGCATGGTACGGTGCCCACGCGGTAGGCGAGCGGCTTGTGCAGGTGGCCGTGGAGCAGCAGCGCTGGCGGGTGCTCGTGCAGGAGTTCGGCGAGCGCGGCGGCATCGCGCAGGGCCTTGCGCGCGGCGCACAGCGATGAGTCTGCAGGATGGTGAACAACTAGCACCGTCGGTGCATCGCAAGGCTCGGCCAAGGCCATGCGCAGGGCCTCGAGCTGTTCGGCGCCGAGGTACCCATCTGCCCGAGTCAGGGGCGCCGCGTAGGCGCTGTTGAGGCCGATCAGGCGGGCACCGGCAAGTAGCAGCGTTCGGGGCCAAGGGGCATCCGTAAGCGGCGCGCCGAAGAGATCTAGGTCACCTAGCTCGCGCTGCCACCAGGCCACGGAATCGGCGCGGTACAGGTCGTGATTGCCGGGCACCAAAAACACGGGCAGCTTTGCCCGTAGAGACTCGAGCCAGCCGCGGATCTGTCGCATCTCCTCGGCTAGGCCGATGTGCAGCAGATCGCCGCTAATTACCATCGCATCAGGGGTATGCGCAAGGGCGGCGTCAGCGCTGGCCTCTAGCATGCGCGTGCTGTGCTCGTAGCGCCGCCGACGCCGCCAGGACAGATAGCCGAGCAGGCGCTTGCCGAGCAGCTGGGCGGGACGCACGCCGCGAAGGTCCGTGGTGTGCGTGTCGCTTAGATGGGCGAGCGTGAAGGGCATGGGCAGGGGACGCGTTATACTTGGGCGTTTGCTTCGAGTCAGGTACGAACGCCAGCGAAGCGCAATTAAAGCGAACGATAACACTGTGATCTACGTGCACATAGTCGGCCGGGCGGCGGTGCCGCTTTGGGGCCTGGAAGCGACCACCCGTGTGGCGCGTCAGCTGCGGCAATTCACCGCCTTCGAATTGCTCGAGGGACTGCCACAGTCGCCACTAGAGCATCCACTGCTCGTAGTACACGCGGGGTATCTGTTTGAGCTGCGCACGCTCGAGGGTCTTCACGAGGCCGGGCCAGGCCATGCGCTACGGGCGAGTGACGACGGAGGCCTCGCAGCCGCGCTGGTCGCGGGTGATGATGCGCCCCGTGGCCGCGCGGCGCTGGTCGAGCAGCAGCCCCAGGGGCTGAGGGTGCTCGAGGCGGGCGATCTCAATGCCTTCGACGGCATGCTTCGCAAGGCCGAGCCCCCCCTATTGGCGAGGGTCGACGCCTCCTCTCAGGAGCGCTTGGAGAGCGTGCTCTACGGCAACTCCTACAAGGGCATCACGGATCTGGTCACCAAGTGGTGGTGGCCGCGTCCAGCCCGTGTGGTGGTGGGGTGGTGCGCGAGGTTAGGCATCACGCCGAACATGGTCACGCTGACGGGCTTCGCGTTGATGTTGGCGAGCTGTTGGTGGTTCTACCAGGGGCAGTACGTCCTCGGCCTCGTGAGCGGCTGGATCATGACCTTCCTGGACACAGTGGACGGCAAGCTCGCACGGGTGACCGTTCAGTCGTCCAAGCTCGGACATGCGTTGGATCATGGAATGGACATCCTCCATCCGCCGTTCTGGTACGTCTTCTGGGGGGTGTCCCTAGCCGGTGGGGGGGCGGAGCCGCTGTGGGGTGTCTCGCTCGCCACCTGGAGTCTGTGGGTGCTCCTCGGCTACGTGGGCGGTCGGATCGCCGAGGGGCTGTTCGACATCCTCGGGGAATGCTCTCTATTTGCCTGGCGACCATTTGATGCGTACAACCGACTGGTCACCGCCCGGCGCAACCCAAGTCTGATCCTGCTGAGCGCTTCCGTGCTTGCGCAGCGGCCGGACTGGGGCTTCTACGCCGTGGTCCTATGGACCCTCGTCAGCACGGCGCTGTTGTTCCTGAGGCTGCTCCAGGCAGCGTGGTGGCGCTGGCGCGAGGGTCCTGTCCGCTCCTGGTTGATGGATCCGGCGCAGGCGCGCTCGACCCATCCCCAGGCCTTCCGTCGTTTCTCAGGGACGCGTTCTGCCTACGGGAGCGCGCAGCAGGCTGATGGCGCTCCCTCCGCCCACTGACTCGGTACCCTCATTTGAGCTAGCGAATCTCATAGGTGCTAGGATCGGCCTGGCAGAGGGGGCAGTCGGCTCGATGGCGCTGCTGGAGCAGGATGAAGATCTGGGTACCCTGTTCGCGGCGCTGCGTGTCCGCTACGGTGACAGCCTTCGGGCAGTGCTCCTGTACGGCTCCTACACGCGAGGCGAGCGCGATACGTTAATCGATCTCTACGTGCTGACGGAGGGCCCCGTGCCTACCGCAGCCTTGCCGCACTGGCAGCGCTTCGCGAACCGCATACTCGCGCCGAATGTGTACCAACTCGGCGTGGCGACCGGCGCCCGTTGCAAGTACGCTCTGGTGCCCCTCGCGGCCTTCGAGCGCCATCTGCGAGAGGACTTTCACTCCTATTTTTGGGCTCGTTTCGCGCAGCCCTGCCAGGTACTCTACGTGGCCGACGCGGGCACGGCGACGCGCCTAGTAGTGTGTCTCGCCAATGCCGTCAGGCGAATGCTCACGGAAGCACAGCGAGGCATGCCGCACTGTGCGCCAACGCCGCAGGCCCTATGGCAGCACGCTCTATCCCAGACCTATCGGTGTGAGCTGCGCGCCGAGAGCGGGCTGCGCGCTGGACAGTTGGTGGAGCGCGATCACGCGTACTTCGTGCAGCTCGCGCAAGCGTGGAGCGCAGAGCAGCCGCGAGTGGAAGGGAACCGGTCCTCTTGGCCGCTCGCCGCGTCACCAGGTGGCTGGCGGTGGCCCGCGCGCAGGCTGTGGGGCAAGGCCTTGAGCGTTGCCCGATTGCTCAAGGCAGCGTTCACCTTCAACGACGGCTTCGAGTACTTGTTGTGGAAGATCGAGCGCCACTCCGGCATATACGTGGAGCCCACGCCCTTGCAGCGCCGCTGGCCGCTGTTGTTCGCCTGGCCTCTGTTCTGGCGTCTCTATCGCCTCGGCGCCTTTCGCTGACCAAGGGTCTAGGCGGCGATGAGGTCTGCCGTGGCCGCGGCCATCGCGGACTTGATCGCTTCCACTTGGGCGTGAGTGTGTGCCGCGCTCACGCTGCAGCGGATCAGACTGGAACCATCGGGTGAGGCGGGGGGCACGATGAGGTTGGTGTATACCCCGTGTTCGAGCAGTCGCTGCCAAACACCCAGGGCAGCTTCCGCGCTCGGGCAGCGTACGGCGACTACTGGTGAGGGCTGTGGCCCGAGCGTCAGGCCAAGCGCCGTGAATCTCTCATATAGGCCGTGAGCATGCTGCCAGAGCCGTTCGCGGCGCTCCGGCTGGGAGCGCAGGAGCCGCAGGGCGGCACGCGTACTCGCCACCACGGAGGGGCAGGGAGAGGCGGTGAAGATGAAGGGCCTCGAGGTGTAGCGAAACAGGGAAAGCTCCTCGTGGCGGCTCACGCAAAAGCCGCCCGTGGCGCCGAGGCTCTTGGAGAAGGTGCCGACGAGAAAGTCGACCCGATCGAGAACGCCATCCGCCTCCGCCAAGCCCCTTCCATGAGCTCCCATCGTGCCGAGCGAGTGCGCCTCGTCTACAAGCAGTAAGGCGCCGTAGCGCTCACAGACGTCGCAGAAGGGCTCGAGAGCGGGGTAGTCGCCAAGGATTGAGTACAGTCCTTCTATGGCCACTAAGGTGCGTTTGGCGCGCTCGCCTAAGCGGCGCAGGCGCTTATCTAGATCGATGGGGTCGTTGTGGCGAAAGCGAAAGACATCCGCACCGGACAGCCGACACGCATCGTACAAGCTCGCATGAGCGTCGGCGTCGAGCATGACGCAGTCACCTGGTCCAAGGAGTGCAGCGATGGTGCCGAGATTGGCGCTGTAGCCCGTCGAAAAGAGCATGGAGTAGGGGTAGCCGAAGAATTCTGCTAAGTCAGCCTCGAGTGCTTCGTGATCGGTGTAGTTGCCATTTGCCACACGCGAACCAGTGGTGCCCGTGCCGAATTCCGCCAGGGCCTGTTGCCCTGCCTGGATGCACTCTTGCTCGAAGGTAAGTCCTAGGTAGTTGTTGGTGCCGGCCATGATGACTTCGCGGCCATCGATCTGCGCGGTGGTCGCGTCGATCGCCCGCTCGATGGGCACCGCCACTGGGTTGATGGGCGTCTTCGCCAGGGCGTCGCGCTTTGCGCGCGGCTGGGCGAACTTTTCCAATAGGCTCATACGTCCCCCTGCGCCACGACGACCTTCGCTAGATCGCCGAGCGTATGAATCTGCGCCAAGCTATCGAGATCGATGTTGATATCGAAGTGATCTTCCACCTCAGCGACGAACTGCATGATCACCACTGACTCGAGCCCAAGGGTGTTGATGGGCGTGGCCGCGTCGATCATCTTCTGCTCCGCGCTCAGGAAGCCGTGCAGCAGCTGGCTCAGGGTCTGCTCGATCTCAGTCATCGTTCGTCTCGTTCCTCAGGCGCGCCGTGCCAGTGGCCAAATCCACTGCCGGCTCCCAGCCGGTGGCTTCGGTAAAGGCGCGATTATCGCAGAGCCAGCGAGGGTAACCCAGCTCTCTAGCCTTGCCAGGGGTAAGCATGGGTGCGTAGCGCAGAGCGGTGGCGGCCAGCAGGTTGGCCGTCCCCACCGCGTGCAGCAACGCCTTTGGCACGGGCAGGATGCGGGCGTGCTTGTGGGGCGCAATCGCTGCGGCGATCTCTGGCCACGAGTAGCCGTTGGGCGCGCCATCGTGCAGGGTGAAAGTCTGGTCCAAGTCGTCTTGTCCCGGTGCGCATTGCAGCCAGGCGACCACGGCGTTGGCGAGGTCGTCCACGTGCAGGAAGCAGATGCGCTGATCGACGGGGCCCGGACGAGGTACCCAGCCGCGGCGGATCGTCTGGAACAGGCCGGCAAGCTCCCGGTCCCCTGGGCCGTAGACGGCGGGCGGGCGCAGCACGGTGACAGAACGAGCGCTCAGGGCGACTTCACCAGCGCGCTTGCTGGCGGCGTAGGGCGATAAGCTTGGTTGGGTCGCCGCGAGTGAGGACATGAGCAGCAAACGAGGCGGTGCCGTTAGCCCTTCCAAGGCGTAGGCGAGCGCGGTGAACGGTCGCTCGTTGACCCGCGCAAACTGCTGGAAGGTGCGCCCGCGCACGGCCCCTGCCAGGAGGATCACGGCCTCGGGCGCGTCCTCACGATCCAGCAGATCTCGCCAGGCGGCGCAGTCGAGCTGATCGAACGGAAGTTGCTCTATGCCCGTTAGTAGCTCAGGACGTCGTTGGTGCTGGGCGGGGCGGACAAGGGCGGTGAGCCGATGGCGGAGATGTAGCAGCGCTTGCTGCAGGCGGCGACCGATGAACCCGGTCGCCCCGGTCAGTGCGATGTGCAATCAGGCGACGCTGCCGCTGGTGGCAAAGTCCTGGTGAACGGGAGCGTGACTGGCCTGACGCTCGAGGTGATCGAGCTTCGCGCGCGAGCGCGACAGCTTGCCTGACGAGGTGCGCGGCAGGGTGCGTGGAGGCACGAGGTCCACGTGCACGCGAATGCCGAACTGCTTCTGCACGCGCTCGACGATCTCCTCCGCCAACTCCGCGTCTTGGTGGCGAGACTCCACCACGATCACCACCTTTTCTGGACTATCGCCCTCGTTCACTGAGAAGGCGGACACGTTGCCCATGCGCACCTTCGGGGAACTCTCCGCAATGTACTCAAGGTCCTGCGGCCAGATGTTGCGACCGTTGATGATGATCACATCTTTGCGCCGCGCGGTGATCACTAGCTGCTCGCCGATGCGGTAGCCGATGTCGCCTGTGTCGAGCCAACCATCTTGCGAGAGCACGGCGGCCGTGGCCTCCGGGTCGCGGAAGTAGCCAGTCATCACGGACGGGCCGCGAAGGCAGATCCGGCCGCAGGTGCGCTCGGGGAGTTCGTTACCGGCGTCGTCACGTATCGCCAGCTCGTAGCTTGGCAGCAGGTTGCCGCAGTCAACGAACTCCAGTGTTTGGTCGTCGGGATGATCGGCGGCGACGGGCGTTGCCTTGCCCTGGTCGGTCATCTCCACCTTGTCGACTGTGTCAATGCTCACGCCATGGTCCATTTGCACGAAGCTCACGGCGAGCGCGCACTCGGCCATGCCGTAGCAGGGGACGAAGGCTTTCGGATCGAAGTTGGCGTCCTTGAGCAGCTTTGCGAACTGCTCGAGCGGACCACGAGGCACGCGCTCAGCGCCCACGCAGGCCGCTCGCCATGCAGATAGGTCGTAGCGCTCGCTGTCTGCGACACGCAGGCGCTTCGCCACCAGCGCGTAGCCGAAGGGTGGGCTCGAAGAGATCGTGCCGCGATTGTCGGAAAGCAGCTTCAACCACAGGCGTGGGCGCATGGCGAAGGTGCGCGGGCTGAGATAGTCCGCGGAAAGTTGGCTGCCCAGGGGCACTAGGACGAAACCGACTAGGCCCATGTCGTGGTAGAAGGGCAGCCAGCCGACGAAGCGGTCCCTGCTGGTGAGCTTCAGGCCGTACCGGCAGATCTCTCGCAGATTCGTCAGAGCCGCTGACTGCGACACCTCGACGCCGCGCGGAAACTGAGTGCTCCCCGAGGTGTACTGAAGGTAGGCCGGTTCGTCACCCGTGAAGGGTTCGAATGGCAGGTTGTAGTCTGCTGACAGCGAGTCAAACGCATCGGCTTCGCCAGCGAGCACTAGGTCGAGACCTTCGCACGCGGAATCGAGCAGCGCGCTGTGCGATGCGGGTGCCACGGCCACCGCCGCGTCGCACGACATTAGCATCTGGCGGATCTGCCTCACCCACGCCTCCCCTCCCCCGAGCTGCAGGCCGGCGGGCAGCGCCACCGGAAGCAGTCCCGCGTACTGAGCAGCGAAGAAAAAGCGGATGAACAGCGGATCAGTCTCGGCCACGATGGCGACGCGGTCACCGCGCTGCAGGCCGAGGCCGAGCAGCTTGCGCGCCAGCAGCTGCGCTTCCTGGCGCAGGGTGGCGTGCGTGAGGCGATGTTCCAAAGCGCCCTTACCGTCATAGAAGTTGTACCCGGCCTTGCCCTGAGCGGCGTAGTCGAGTGCTTCCACAAGGTTGGCGAAGCCATCGCTCCGCAGGGGCAGTTCGTCGTTGAATCCCGTTGGCGTCAGCTCAGCGTCACGGTTCATAAGTGTCTAAAGTCTCGGTCCTTCCAAACCGCTTACGCCTGGGCCGTGGGCCCGCGCGCGTGCGGTTGATCAAACGTGGGCGGGCAGCAACGCTGCGGCACCGTTATGTTGGAGTCCCAATAGCGCCAATCACAAGAAATCCCGCCCCACCGCCTTTCGCGGCGTGGCATCAAACTCCCCGTGGAGCGCTCCCGATGGTCTCCCCCTCACCCAGGCACGTCGTTCTTCGACCTTCCCCCGGCGCCGTTCGCAAGGTGAGGATGCGAACGACTAATCGGAAGATCATAACGGTTTCAGCAACATGAAACAATTATGATGCTTCAATTCAGCCATATTTGAGGCCGCTCTTCCCCCGACTTTCAGCCGGTCTCAACTCGCGAAACAAGCCGAATTCTGCACTCTCAACGCTATTTTGACGCGCCGCACTTGGCGCGCTGCAGCGAAATCGCCGTTCCTAGCGTGTTCCCCGTATCCGGGGAACGGTTACACGCAGCGCGCAAGACATTACCGCCAGCATCTGCCGCCAGCCCCGATGGGCGTCGAGCGGATTGTACGCATCTACACCCGAACTGGCAGCAATCGCGTAACTGCCGAGTCGATGTGACATATCGTAGCGCCATCACCCCCAGGCGGCGCGCATGCCAGGAGGTCCCCACCTACCCCGCCGCGGGAGATGGCGGCTAACGGGCGAATTCCGTCGAGCCGTGAGGCGTTTGCGGACGCCAGCCGGTAAGCTGGCGCACCGTTACCCAGCCGCACCTTACACGGAGGTGAGTGTCCTTATGACCGCTCGACTGCAGTTCCTCGCAGGCCCTATGGGTGCCGCCGCGCCCATCGTCGTCTTCGTCGTGTGGGCCGTTGCCATCTCCGTGGCGGGAGCACCGAGCGAGCACGGACTCATCTTTGGCATGTTGCTGGGGCTTGTGCTCGGCATGTTCTTGTGTCGCAGCGCGTGGTCTGACTACGCGGACGAGCTGTTTAAGGGCATGGCCAACCCGGTCGCTACCGTCACCATCATGGCGTGGTTTTGGGCCGGGATGTTTGCGCAGCTCGTGCGCGCCGGAGGGTTGGTCGACGGCCTCGTGTGGCTGGGGGGAGTCTCAAACGCCACCGGCGGCACATTCGTCGGTGCTACCTTCGTCCTCGCCGCCGTTTTCGCGTCGGCGGTGGGCACGGGCTATGGCACCGTGGTCGCCTTCTGCACGTTGATGTTTCCGACGGGGATCATTCTGGGCGCCGACCCCACCTGGCTGTTCGCGGCCATCCTCTCTGGGGCTGCCTTCGGCGACAACTTGGCGCCGGTCTCGGACACCACGGTGGTATCGGCCACCACCCAGGGCACAGATATTCCAGGGGTTGTGCGAAACCGCTTCAAATACTCTCTTATCGCTGCCGTGCCGGCCTTGATGCTGTTCGTCTTACTGGGGGGCGGTGACGGCAGCGTTGACCGCGCGGCCGCGAACGCCCTGTTTGCCGAGTCCGCCTCCCCTCAAGGACTCATTTTGCTGATTCCCTTCGCCTTGGTGATAGGCCTCGCCCTCAGGGGAACGCACATCATCATCACGCTCACCTGGGGCATCTTGTGCGCGCTCGCCTTGCAGTTTGGTCTCGGCCTGTCTGAGCCGGATGCGATTCTGTTCATTGATCCAGAGCGCGATCTCGTCGGTGGAGCCCTGGTTGATGGGATCACCGGTTACATCGGTCTGTCGATTTTGATTTTGCTGATTGTTGCGGGCGGTCACCTAATGAAAATAGGTGGTGCCTTAGGGGCCATAGTAGACGCCATGAAGCGCTTCGCGGGCGAGTCTGTGGCGCGAGCGGAGACTGCGATCTGGGGTCTCGTGTTCTCCCTCAACTCTTTTATCACCATCAACACGGCCGCAGAGATCACGGCCGCGCCGGTCGTCCGCGAACTCGGAGAGAAGTTCGACCTTCACCCGTACCGGCGCGCCAATATGCTGGACGCGGTGACCTCGGCCATCGGGTACATCTTCCCCTGGGGCGGGGGGATCCTGATCGGCTACCAGACGATTCGTAACCTCGAGCAAAGCTACGACTTCGTAAAGGCCGTGCCGCCGACGGACGTATGGGCCTACGTGCTGCACGGCTGGTTCCTGGCCGCCGTCATGCTCGTGGCCGCGGTCACCGGGTTCGGACGGATCTACACCGGCGCCAATGGCGAGCCTGTCAGGGATCGTCCAGCCGCCATCTAGTGGGCCGCTTGGTAAACTAAGGTGACGCGCAGCGTGCTACTCGCCCTTCGGGTCTGCCCAGGGGCAGCGTCCGCGGCGTTGCATCGCTTGCCAATGCGATGCCATTGGCTGCGCGACGCTAGCCGTGCACCAATTGCGCGCTGAGCCGTTCTACTCCATACCTTCCAACACCTTTTGTACTGAGGAGAGCCCCGAAGATGGCGAATCCGCTCCGAAAGCCCCTACTGACGGCGCTCGCTCTGTACGCGACGTTGGTCGTGGGTGCGCTCAGCGCATCGAGCGCGTGCGCCCAGGGTGGTGCCGGTGGCCGCGTGTCACCGCAGATGATCTTCGATCGCCTCGACAGCAACGGCGACGGCCAGCTGACGCGCCGAGAACTCGCCGGCCGCGAGCGCCTGCTCTCCGCCTTCGAGCACCTTGACGGCGACGGCGACGGCGCCATCAGCTACGAGGAGATGTCTGCGATCGCCGGTCGTGGCCGCGGCGCGCACAGCGGTGGCGGGGCGCGAGGTCAACGCGCGACGGCCCCACCGGCGCGCAGCGCTGCGGCGAGCACCGTCGATCCAACGGCCGCGCAGCCGGTGGCCTTGCCTGCGCCGCGCTACGGCACGGCGCGCAGCGCCGTCGAGGTAGGCCGCGGCCGCGACGCCGTGTCGCTCAAGCTGTCCTTTCCCCTCGGCGACGGCCCCTTCCCAATTATCCTGTTCTCTCCCTACCTCGCCGGCAGCGACCAGGCCTACCAGCCGCACCATGATTTTTTCGCCGGCCAGGGCTACGTGGTGGCGGAGCTGCAGCATGATGCCTCCGTCGGGCGACTCTCTGACGGCAACCGAGATGCCCTCGCCAATTGGCGCGAGCGGCCCGAGGATCTCGCCTATGTGCTGGATCATCTGCAGGATATCGGTCGCCGCGAGCGGCGCCTGGAGGGGAAGCTAGATCTGGACGCCGTCGGCGCCAGCGGACACCTCATCGGCGCCCTCGGCGCGGCCCTGATGGTGGGCGCGACGCCGACCTCGGGCGAGCGCTACGCGAACCCGCAAGTCGATGCGGCCTTGCTGCTGGCGCCGCAGGGGCGCGGCAGCCTCATGGACGAGAACAGCTGGCGCGATATCGATCGGCCGATGATGGTCATCACGGGTACGGAGCTTCCGTCGCGGCGCACGGGTAACCCGGCGAGTTGGCGCACGGAACCTTTCCGCTACTCGCAGCCGCCGGACAAGTACCTCGTGTACGTCAACGGTATGGACGGTCGCTTTGGCGGCTTGTTCGATGAGGGCGGCAATAGCAGCAGCCGCTTTACGGGGGTGGTCAACGCAGGGCTCGAAAGCTACGTATTGCGCTCGGAGCTGTGGTTCTGGGATGCGCACCTTCGCGGCGACGGCGAGGCGCTGGCCGCGCTGGCCAACGGGCAGGTGCAAGGTGAGAGCGATGGGATCGCGGAGGCCTCGACCCGGCCCGGCAGCGACGAGCCCTCTCGAGTGGCAGGCGGCGCCGGCGGCGACTACGTGCCGGCCAGCGGCGTACTGCCAGCACGCCAGGAGCGGCTGACGCTCTACGATCGGGAGCGACGGCGAGAGGTTCCCGTCACCGTGTACGCGCCTAGTGCCAGTCCCCTGGACGAAGGGTGGCCTGTCGTGGTGTTCTCCCACGGGCTCGGCGAGTCTCGCGATTCCTACAAATACCTAGGAAATTCGTTAGCTTCGAATGGTTACGCCGTAATCTTCATGAACCACCAGGGCAGTGACGCCGCAGTGGCCAGGAACAACTTCCGCGGCCTGAACACGGTGGACAACGCGCAGCAGAAGGCAGCCGACACGCACTTCGTGATAGACCAGGTGGTTGCCGACGCGATCGATAGCGATCTGCTGCGCGGACGGATGGATGGAGACCGCCTGGTGGCGGCGGGGCAGTGTGCCGGATCCTCCATCGCCTCGGCCATGGGCGGCTTGACGGCCAAGCTACCCGGCAATCAGCGATTCTCGAGCCGGGATGATCGTGTGGATGCGATCATGTTGCTCGGGCCCCAGGTGCCCCTGGGGCTGGCCCAACCCTCGCGCGCCGGCAACGGTAAGGGCAGTGACATGCTGCAGCCCGATTCCTGGTCGGGCATTGACCTGCCGCTGTTGGTGGTGGCCGGCGAGCGCGACTTTCTCTGGTACGACGGCGTCAAGCGCAATCCTGATGTACGCGTCACTGCCTACACGACAGCAGTGTCCGATGAGAAGTATCTGGTAGACCTTGCAGGAGGCGGGCACCACGCGTTCACGGACTCGACCCCCTGGTATCCCGCCGGGCCGCGCAATCCGCAGCACCATGTGCAGATCGAGAAGTCGGTCATGGCTTTCCTCGATGCCTATATCGGGGGTGACGCCGACGCCCTGGCTTGGCTTCAGGCGCAACGGCTAGAAGGGGAGGGCGCGAGACAGGAGCACGTGAGCGCGCGCGGCCCCGCGACGACGGCGCTCGCGCTCGCCGACACACGGTCCTACCCATCGAGCGCCGACACTCCGCCACCGGCTGCCACGTCTTGGAATGGCGCGGATTACTACAAGCTCTCCCGTGGTCCCTACGCTATCGATGTGCTCACTCGCATCGACCTCGATGACCGCCGCCGCAACAAGCAGCTGCAGGTGCGGGTGACCTACCCGCGCGCGGCGAGGCAGCCGCGGCCGCTGATCGTGTTCTCCCACGGCGCGTGGGCCTCGAACGAGAACTATCAGCCGCTTGTGGAGCACTGGGTCAGCCATGGCTACGTGGTGTTGCAGGCGAACCACCGCGACTCCGCGGCCTTGGGAACGACCAAGCGCGACACTTCGGTGTTCCGCGAATGGCGCGATCGCCCAGAGGATGTGCAGCTCATGCTCGACTCCCTCGACCGTATCGAGGACGCCGCACCGGGCTTGAGAGGTATGATCGATCGCTCTCGGATCGGGGTTGGCGGACACTCCTATGGAGCGCACACGGCGCAGCTGGTGGCCGGTACCAAGATCCTCGACGCGCGCACGCAACGCCCCGTAAACCTTGGCGATGAGCGAGTGGACGCCGCCCTGCTGATGTCACCGCAGGGGCGCGGAGCGCTGCTCGACGAGCGGGCCTGGGACACCCTGCAGATGCCCATGATGGTGATGACGGGGTCTAATGACCCCGGCCGCGGCGGCGACGGCGTGAGCTGGCGAATCGATCCCTTTGTCTACGCTGCTAGCGATCAAAAGCATTTGCTTTTCATCGACGGTGCCTACCATGACTTTGGCGGCGCCACAGGCGGCACGATGTCTGGCTCTCGTGCGCACCCCGATGAGGACATCGTTCGCTATGCGCAGAGTGCCAGTATCGCCTTCTGGGATGCCTACCTGCTGGAATCGGCTGAGGCCTTGGGGTATCTGCAGTCGGGCGCTATGCAGCAGGCGTCTCGCGGTCGTGTGACCCTGACCCAGAGCCGGGCCGACGGCGAACGCATTTCCTCTCAGCACAACACGCGACCTGGGCGCGGTCGCGGTCGCACGCGACCGTAGGCTGATCAGCGCTCCTTCAGGGCCCCGCTGAAGCCGCGATAGACCGGCTTGAGTAGGTAGTCGAGGATGCTCTTGCGCCCGGTGATGATGTCCGCCTGCACCAGCATTCCCGGCACCAACTGGTGCTGCTGCGGATCGTCTCCTAGGTAGAGCTGCTGCAGCTCGATGTGTGCTTCGTAGTAGGGCTGTCGCTCCTCGTTTAGCTGGGTCGAAGGTGACACCTGTGTTAGCTCACCTACCAGCGTGCCGTAGCGTTGGGGCTCGAAACTGCTCACCTTCACGTCGACGGATTGGCCGATCATTAGGTGACCGATGTCGTCGGGCGACACGCGCGCGTGCACCAGCATACGACCCTCGCCCGGGACGATCTGCAGAACCGTTTGGCCGGGTTGGATGACTGCCCCAGGACCACTCACGGCCAGTGCTTGGACCACGCCGTCCACGGTGGCCCGCAGATCTAGGCGTTCCGTGCGATCCTGCAGGGCAGCAAGGCGCGCCTGGACCTCATCGAGGTTCGCCTTGACCTCTTCGCGCTCGAGATTCCAGCTCTCGCGACGTCGGCTGCGAAGCTCGCGCTCGCGTTGCTCGCTCGCTTCGATCTGCCTCTGCAGGGATCCCCATTCGCCTTGGGCCTGATGCAGATCCCCTTGGGTGCGCAAGGCGGTCAGGCGCACATTGGTCACGTCCGCCGCCGCCACCAGCTGGCGAGCTAACAAGAGCTCTTGCCGCTCCTGCTCGCCGCGCACGAGGGCAACCTCGCGCATCAGGGCGTCGACGCGCGCGGCGCTCGCGGCGCGTTCTTCGAGCAAGCGCCCGCGTTCGGCACGGATGAGCTGCAGCTGGGCAAGGCCGCTGCTGCGCTGGGTAGTGAACACCTCCCGCTGAAGCGCGATCATCTCCGCCGTGTAGGGGGGCTTGAGATCGTCGAAGCTCGGCGCTTTGCCCGCCATGAGCGCGTCGAGGCGGCGTAGGCGAAGATCCAGAGAGGCCCGTCGCGTGGCCAGCTGGGCAAGCTCGCTGCGCGCGCCCGCGTCGGCGATCTGCAGGAGCACGTCCCCGGCCTGCACGCTCGCGCCGTTGCTCACTTGAAGCTCGGCCACGATGCCGCCCTCAAGGTGTTGAATCGACTGCACTAGACCCGCCGGCACCACCTCGCCGGAGGTGCGCGCGATTTCGTTCACCTCCGTGAAAGCGGACCAAACGATCAGTCCGATCATCAGCACGGTGGTGAGCAAAATACCCTGGCTAATCAGGCTCGTGTTGTCTCGCTCTTCCAGGGAGAGTGCCTGCACCAGGTAGCGCGCGCGAGCGCGCGGCATGCCGGCATGCTGGCGACCCTGACGGGTGACGAGACTGTTGACGGGTGTGCTCATCGCTTAGCTCTGGCCTGGCTTTGAGATGGAACTGATCATGCCGTTCGCCAGGTCGATGACCTTGTCGGCCAAGGCAACGTGGCTGGTGCGGTTCGAAACCATCACCACGGTCATTTTGCCTTTGAGCTTTCGAAACTGTTCGGTCAGCTGACGATCGCGAACCCGATCTACCCCGGCGGTGGGTTCGTCCAAGAGGAGGATCGGAGAGGGGCGTAGTAGCGTGCGAGCAAGACACATGCCCCGAATCAGACCGTTGGGCAGGACACGCGTGGTGTGGTCGCCGATGCGCACCTCCAGACCGCCGGGCAGCGCCAGCACATCGTCAAGCACGCCGGCGGCCTCACAGGCGGCGCGCAGGTCCTGCTCGGTCGCGAGTATGTTCTTCAGGCGCAGGTTTTGCGCAAGCGTGCCGTGGAACAGGCGCGGGTGCTGTGGCATGTAGGCGATCAGACGGCGTAGCTCATCGGTATTGAACTGGCGTGTATCTACCCCGTCGATGCTCACGGTGCCACTGGGCACGGCGTAGAGGCCGCCGATGAGCTTGAGGATCGTGGACTTGCCGCTGCTGTTCTGTCCACGCAGGATCACGAACTCCCCGGGCTCGATCGTGAAACTCACGCCGATTAGAGCGGGATCCGCCTCGCGGCTGTAGCGAAAGCTCACCCGATCGAAGCGAATTGCCCCCTGGCAGTCTTCCTTGATCATCACGGAGCGTCCGCGGTGACGCTCCGAGTTCAAGCGCATCAGTTGGTTGATGCCCTGAACGCCCATGAGAATCTGCTCGAAGCGCACGTAGGTCATGCACAGGGCTTGCAGGGGACCGAGCACGCGCCACAGGAGCGCCAGGATGGCGATCAGCGCACCCACTGTGATCGTGCCCTCGATCACCTGGCTGGCGCCAACGGCGATTACCACCGTGCCCGCAAGCTTGGTCATAGCGGTGGTCACCGCCTGCAGGCTGGCCTGCTCGTCCGCTGTGCGCAGGTGAGCCATAGCCGTATCGGCGGAGGTTTCACGAAAGCGCTCGTGCCAAATCGCCTCAGCGCCGAGGGACTTCAGCTCGCGCAGGCCGTTGAGTGTCTCCATGAGCGACTGCTCTCGATTGGTCTTGGCGGCGCCGGCATGACGCGTGAGTTCGCGCACGCGCGGTAGGGCGGCGCCAGTCACCAAGGCGAAGGCGAGGGCGGCGAGCAGGGGAATGGCGGCTAGCCAACCGCCGAGGATACCGATCACGATCACAAAGATGAGCACGAAGGGGGATTCGAGCACCAAGTTGGCGGTGGGACCGGAGAAGAACTCGCGCACGGAATCGAACTGACGTAGGCGCGAGAGCTGCGAGGTAATAGTAGACCGCTCGGTCATGATCGGCGGCAGGGAGAGAATCTGGCGGACCGTCTCCGTGCCGATGAGGTAGTCGATGCGACTGCCGGTGATGCCCAGCATCTTGGCGCGCAGGTAGCGCAAGCCGAATTCGACTGCCAGTACGAAGGTGATGCCCAGCATGAAGGCTGGTACGGCGGTGACGTCGCGGGTGCCGATCAGCCGGTCGTAGACCAGCATGATGTAGATGGGCACGGCGAGGGCGATCACGTTCAGTAGCAAGGTGGTGCCGAGCAAGTGCTTGATCAGTCCCTGGAAGCGGCGCAGGAGCATGCCGAACCAGTCCTCGTCTGGGCGCTCCGGCACCACCGCGTGGGTCACGTGCGTGTCGGTGAACAGGTATGCCGTGCCCTTGAGAGGCGCGTCGAGCAGCACGTCGGTCCGCCTTTGCGAGCAGAAGGCGCGCACCCCGAACTCGCTCTGCTCCTTTAGCACATACAGGTGCCCGCGGTGGGTAGAGAACAGGCAGGGCAGCATGTCGCGCGGCACCGTGTGGGTGTCGATATCGAGGGGGTCGCTGCGGTAGCCGAGCTCGACCAGCATGTTGCGCAGGGTGACGAGATCCACCGTGTCGGAGAAGTGCGGCAGAGCCTCGAGGATGTCGCGATCGCAGGTCACCCAGCCCAAGGCGTGCAGCAGTGGCAGCAGGCAGCCGGCGTACGGGGAGAGCTCACCCAAGCGCTCGTAGTCGCCCGCGCGAATCGCATCGGCGATCTTCTCGCTTAGGGGCTTGTAAGGCGCGCGTGGCGGCGGAGTCTCCTTGGCCGACCGCTGGCCCACGGGCAGGTTGCTGGCGCTGGCGCTCATGCCGACTCGCTCCCCAGGGCATCGGCATCGTCAGGCGAGGCACCCGCCGGTGCGGGATCGCCGCCCAGTAGCTCCGCCGGCACCATCCCGCCAAAGCCATCACTCTCGTACAGCTTGCCGTTGGCGAGGGTGAGTTGGCGGTCACAGCGCATCAATACGTAGGAGCGGTTGGACACAATGATCAGGGTCGCGCCCTCATCGCGCAGGCGGAACAGCATCTCCACGGCCTGCAGCTGAGCCTCCGCGTCAAGGCCTGAGTCCGCGTCATCGAAGAGGATCAACTTAGGTCGACCGATCAGGGCTCGGACCATGACCAAGCGCTGGCGCAGGCCGTCTGGCAGCGTGCCCTGGGCGCCGCTGTGGTATTGGGTTTCCAGGCCGTCAGGGAGGCGTGTGATGAACTCATCGAGTCCGATCATGCGGGCGAGCTGTAGCGCTTCGCTGATGGCTTCGCCTTCGCGAAAGAGCGTCATGTTCTCCAGCAGCGTGCCGTTGAACAGGATGCCGTTTTGAGGCACTAGGCCGATCTGGCTGCGCAGGTTGGATTTCTCTAGCGCATCGAGGTTTTGCCCGTCGAAGAGGATCTCGCCGCCGTCTCGATGGGTGAACCCCATCATGAGGTCGAGGAGCGTGCTCTTTCCGGAGCCGCTCTCGCCGGAGATGGCGATCGCCTCCCCTGGTGCCACCTCGAGGTTGACGCCGTCGATCAGATCCCCATCCATCCAGGGGTGCTTGAAGCTCACGTCCCGCAGGGTCACGCCACCGCGCATCTTCAGCGGCTGCTTGCCGTACAAGCCTTCCATGGGCAGGGCCATGAATTTCTCCAGCTTCTCACGCGCCAGCTCGATGCTCTGGCGCTGGGTCCAGAAGCTCATGGCGCCAAGGGCCGGTTGCAACACGCGCCCGGCGAGCATCGTGCTGGCGGCAAGGGCGCCAACGCTGATCTCGCCATTGATCGCCGAGACGCTGCCGACGGAGACGAATAGCACCATGACAGCCTGGGAGAAGGTGGCGCCGATGCCCGTCACCATGCTGTTGGTGGTAGTCAGCGTGTACACCGCCTGCGCCGCGGAGCCCTGCAGGCGCTCGTAGCGACGCTGGATCTGCTTCTCCATGGTGCTTGCCTTCACCGTGTGGATGCTCTGCAGCACCTCGATAAGGAAGTTGCGGCGGCGTTCGAGCTGCGTGTCCTGTTCAGTGATGGCGGCCTGCAGTCGTCGCCCTGCGATGATGGACACCAGGGTGAAGATCGTGACGATGGCCACGGGGATCAGCACCAGCGACCCGGCAAAGGTCCAGATCAGCCCAAGGAAGAGCAACCCGAAGGGCATGTCCACCATCGTGAGCATGGTATTGCCGTGGTAGAAATCGCGGGTCTGGCTGATCGCGTCGAACTGATCGAGATAGCTGCCCTTGGCGTGAGCTTCAAAGGCCACGAGCTCCATGCCGAGCAGGCGGTCGATAGCTTGCATCATCGCGTCGTGCTCGTAGCGAGCACCTTGTAGATTTAGCAGTTTAGATCTAGCGATACGCAAGCCGGTCTCGATCGCCGTGATCACGATCAGGGCCGACGTCAACAGCGCCAGGGTTTCTACCGCCTGCTGGGGGATAATGCGGTCGTAGAGTTGGAGCACCACCAGAGGCATCGCCAGGGCGAGCAGATTGAGGCATACGGAGGCGGCGAGCACGTCAGTGCGCCGCCAGGCTCTGGTGGCCGTGGCGGTCAGTGAGAGACTGCTCGCGGTGGTCGCGTTGCCCATGTTCTTGGAGGCCGTCCCCGTAATATGCCCACGCCAAGGCATGCGGCTCAGACCGCACCTTATGGCTTGTGCCAATAGACGGCGCGAATCAGCGCGACTTGAGTCAAATTGCTCGGGAGAAACCTGGCGCGTGCGCCAGATCACATATTGGGAAAGGCGCTCCGCTCGCGGAACGCGGCGCCCGATGCAGTCTGGGCGATCCCTACCAGAAGATGTTGTCGAGGCGTTCGAACTCCAGCTGACTGCCATCGTCGTAGGTGATGGTGCCGCTCGAGTCGGCGTCCAGGTCGAGCGTGCCGGCGTCCAGGTCGTAGTCGAGCGTGTCGCCGTCTACCTCGATGGTCCACGGGGTGTCATCGGTGCCGACGGGGACCTCCAACTCTACCGAGTCCCAACCGGTACCGCCGTCAAAGCTGTTCACGCCCGTGTCCATTGCGAAGAACTGGTAGAGGTCATCGCCATCGCCGCCGCTGACCGTGTTATCGCCCGCTGCCCCAGTGAAGATCTCGTCCGCGGCCGTCTCTGCGCTGCCGAACTGGATCCGGTTGACGCCGTCGAAGTTGAGCTGCGCACCGTTCTCGAAGGTCACGGTGCCGGCCGTGTCCTGGCCGAGCTCGATGACGCCGTCGCTCAAGGAGTAGGTAACCTCCTCGCCGTCGACCGTGACCGTGAAGGGCTGGTCGCTGGCGTCCGGCGTGATCTCCAGGTGCACGATGTCGTTATCGCCCTCGCCACCGCTGAAACTGTCGCTGCCATCGTTGGCACCGAACACGTACACGTCCGAGCCCTCGCCACCTTCTGCCGTATCGTGGCCGGCGCCGCCTTCGAGGATGTCATCGCCATCGCCGCCGTAGAGTTGATCGCTCTCCGTATCGCCCACGAGGAGGTCGTCGCCAGCGTCGCCGTAAAGCTGGTCGGCGCCCTCCCCGCCCATGAGAACGTCGTCGCCGCTGCCGCCGTGGAGCGTATCGTTTTGCTGCTGGCCCTCTAGGTAGTCATCGCCAGCCTCGCCGCGCAGCGTATCGCTGCCCGTGTCGCCCGAGACGCGGTCGTTGCCGCCGCCGGCGCTAATGTCATCGCTGCCACCGCCTGCCGTGAGATGCTCTGCCGCATCACTGCCGGTGTAGGTGCCGCTTACGCTGGCCGACGCCTCGGTGCCGATGGTGGCCACATCCGGCGTCGTGTAGGGTGAGGCGATGTCTGCCTCGAGCGTGAGATCGACCTGGGCCGTGTCCTCGCCGCCGCGACCGTCGGAGACCCGCACTGCCAGCGTCGCTTGGCCTTCGCGCGGATCACCATCGCGCACCGTCGAAGCGTCATCGACGAGGAACAGCTCCCCGGTGGCGGCGTCGATGCGGAAGTGCCCGTCATCGTTACCCGAGATGATTTCATAGGTAAGCGAGTCGCCGTCCACGTCGAAGGCGCTGACCTGGCCGATCGAGCTGCCGGCCTCGGCGCTTCCGCCAACGTCAAACGCGTAGGCGATACCTTCGCCTACCTCATCGAACGCGTAGTGGCGGAAGTCGAGCTGCTTGATGGCGAAGTCGGAGTAGTCATCGGCCTGGGAAGGTTGGATCACCAGCTGGGCGATATCTTGCCCCGGATCGATCGTGTACTCGTACTCGTTGACACCTACATTGGTGCCGTCGGCCACGAGAAGGCTGCCGCGCGCGACCTCGTTGCCATCCGCATCCAGGGCGATCCACTCCCCTTCCTCGCCCGCAGCGCCTTCGCCTTCGTACTGGCGGGTGGTGGTGAGTGTGATGTCCGAGGCGTAGCCCTCGAAGTCGAGGACTATCTGCTCAGCCTGGTCGATCTGCGTGCTGTGGCGACCGCCGTCGACGCCTACGCCGCCACTGAACGCGTTGACCGTACCGGCGCTGCCGTCGGCCGCGATGGCAGAGACCGTAACGAGACCGCCTTCGAGAGATCCCACACCATCCCCATTCACCACGGTCGCGGACATCGCTAGGGAGTGGTCGGAGATGCCCGCCGCAGTGGTGGTCAGCACGGGGGCAGAGCTGTCCCACTCAACGTCGACGCCGAAGGTCTGCACTGAATTGCTGCCGTCGGTAGAGGAGGCCGTGACCTCGAGGTCCACGCTTTCACCGCCGAGGGCCGCCAACGCGTGCTCATCGCCCACGCTGATCTCGCCTGTGTTCTCGTCGATCACAAAGGCGCCGTTGTGATCGTCGCTGAGCGCGTAGGTGATGCCGTCGTCCAGGTCTCCATCGGTGCTACTCGCGGTGACCCCGACCGAGTCGCCGCTGCTAGCGGTGTCGAACACCTGGTTAGCGGCGGTGTCCGTGTCGCTGACGGCGCTGGCGTCGAACTCGTCCACGTCGACCACGTTGATGTCGTAGGTCTGGGCGGAGGTGGAGCCATCTTCGGAGGTGGCCGTGACCTCGATCTGCATGGACGCCGCGGTTTCCGCGTCGATTGCGGCGGGGTCGGCCACCGTGACCTCGCCCGTATCCGCGTCGATGGCGAAGGCGTCGTTCGGGTTTTGCGTCAGCGAGTAGGTAACTTCGTTGTTGCTGCCGTCGTCATCGCTGGCAAAGGCCGTCACACCCACGCTATCGCCAGCGCTCACGTCCTCGGCGATGCTATTGGTCGCCGCGTCCGTGTCGCTGATCGGCGTGACCGCAAACTCGTTCTCGTCGGTCAGATTGACCGTGTACCAGCGCGAGCTGCGCGAGCCGTCATCGGACTCCGCCCGGATGGCGATCCGCATGCTAGCGTCATCCTCGAAATCAAGGCCCGACGGGTCGGCAACGGTGACCTCACCCGTGTCCGGATCGATGGCGAAGGCGTTGTTCTGGTTGTGAGTCAGCGTGTAGGTCACGTTGTCCGTGCCATCGGCATCGCTGGCGAAGCCCTGGATGCCCACGGAGACGCCCACCCCGGCACTCTCGCTGACTGCGTTCGCGTCGGCGTCGATGTCGGAGATGCTGCTGATGTTGAACTCGTCGTGATCGCCGATTTCGATGTCGAAGGTTTGCGCGGAGCTGGAGCCGTCGGCGGAGGTGGCGGTCACCTCGATCTGCATGCTCGAGGCACTCTCGTGGTCGATGGCGCTGCTGTCGGCGAGAGTGACCGCACCGGTGAGAGGATCGATGGCGAAGGCGTCGCTAGGATTCTCCGTGAGCGAGTAGGTCACATCGCTGCTCGTGCCATCGCCGTCGGAGGCGAAGGCGGCAACGCCGACGTAGGCGCCGTCCTCGGCGTTTTCGCCCACGAGGTTGGCGGCGCTGTCGCTGTCGATCACCGCCGATACGTCGAACTCATCGTGGTCGTCGATCGAGATACGGAAGGTCCGGCTACTGGTGGTGCCATCCTCCGACGTCGCCTGCACTTCGATGCGCATCGTGTCGCGGCTCTCGAAGTCGAGAGCGCTGGGGTCGGCGACGGTGACCACGCCGCTATCCGCGTCGATGGCGAAGGCGCCACCGCCGTCACTGAGGAGCTCGTAGCTAACGTCGCTGTTGGTACCGTCCTCGTCGACGGCGAACACCGTCAAGCCGACCTGATCGCCTGCTTGCGCGTTCTCGCTCACTAGGTTGGCGCTAGCGTTCGTGTCGCTCAGACCACTGATGTGGAACTCATCGTGATCGCCCAGGGTGATGTCGACGGTCTGGGTGCTCGAGGACCCATCCGCAGAGGTCGCCGTGACCTCGATCTGCACCGTCTCGCCCGCCTCGTAGTCGAGCGCGTTCGAATCGGCCACGGTCACGACGCCGCTGCTGGGGTCGATGGCGAAGGCGCTACCGGGGTTTTCGGAGAGGGAGTAGGTGATCTCGTTGGTCGACCCGTCCGCGTCGCTCGCGGAGGCGGTAACGCCCACGCGCTGGCCGGTCGGCGCGTTCTCCAGGATGGTCGGGTTGCTCGCGTCCGAATCGGTGATCGGACCGACATCAAACTCGTCGTGGTCGGTGACCGCCACGGAGAAGCTCTGGGTCGTGCTGCTGCCGTCGTCGGACGTGGCCGTGACCTCGATGCGCATCGAGGCGTCGGACTCGTAGTCGATGGCGCTTGCGTCGGCCACGGTCACGACGCCGGAGTCGGGATCGATCGTGAAGGCGCCGTCAGCGTCGTCGGAAAGGGAGTAGGTCACGCCGTTGTTGGAGCCGTCGTCGTCCGAGGCGAAGGCGGTGATGCCCACCGTGTCGCCCACGGACGCCTGCTCCGATACGGTGTTGGCATCCGTGTCCGCGTCGCTCACCGGCTTGACCGCGAACTCGTCGTGGTCGGCGATCGTGATGTCGAAGGTCTGGGTGGCGGTGGAGCCGTCCGTCGAGGTGGCGGTGACCTCGATCTGCATGGTCGAGGCGGTCTCGTAGTCGATCGCGCTCGAGTCGGCCACGGACACCACGCCCGTGGTGGCGTCGATGGCGAAGGCATCCCCGGGGTTGCTGCTCAGGGAGTAGCTGACGGAGTCGGCCGAGTCAGCGTCGTCGGCGAAGGCCGCGATGCCTACGGTCACACCTTCCCCGGCGTGCTCGGACACGATGTTGCCGTCCGCGTCCGTATCGCTGATCGCGGAGACGTCGTGATCGTCTACGGCACCCCCGCCACCGCCACCCGCGCCACCGCCGTGCGACGGATCGACCACGTCGATGTCGAATAGCTGCGTGGTGCTCGAGCCGTCTTGCGACGTAGCGGTGACTTCGATCTGCGCGGTGCCGTGGGAGAGGGCGCCGGGGTCCGCGATGGTGACGACGCCGCTCGAACTGTCGATGGTGAAAGCGCCGCCGGCGTCGTCGCTCAGCGTGTAGGTCACCTCGCTGTTGGTGCCGTCGGTGTCGTCGGCCTGGGCCGTCACGGCCACCGTATCACCGGCGCTTGCGGTGGTGCTCACCGCGTTGGCGCCAGCGTCGTCGTCGGTGATGCGCGAGACGTGGAACTCGTTGTGGTCGCTGATCGCGATGTCGAAGGTCTGGACCGACGAGGAGCCGTCCTGCGAGGTGGCCGTCACCTCGATCTGCATGCTGTCGCTGCTCTCGAAGTCCAGCGCGTTCGAGTCGGCCACCGTGACCACGCCGCTCGAGGCCCCGATAGCGAAGGCGCCCCCGGGGTTGGCGGTCAGCGTGTAGGTGACGTCGCTGTTCGAGCCATCGGCGTCGTCGGCGACGGCGGTCACGCCCACGCGGGTGCCTTCGATAGCGTGCTCGGACACGGTGTTGGCGGCGCCGTCGCTGTCGCTCACAGCGGTGACGTCGAACTCGTCGACGTCCGTGATGGCGATGTCAAAGCTCTCCGTGGTGCTCGACCCATCCTCGGAGGTGGCGCGTACCTCGATGCGCATGGAGCGCGATGACTCGAAGTTGAGGCCGTTCGGGTCGGCGACGGTGACCACGCCCGTTTCCGCGTCGATGGCGAAGGCATCGTTCGGGTTGGAGACCAGCTCGTAGCTCACCTCGTTGGTGCTGCCGTCCGCGTCTTCGGCGAACACGGTGACGCCAACCACGTCGCCCGCCGACGCATCTTCGGCGACGCTGTTCGCCGTGGCGTCCGTGTCGCTCGGCATGGTGACGTGGAACTCGTTGTGATCGCCGATGGCGATGTCGTAGTCCTGCGTACTGACCGAGCCGTCCTCGGAGGTCGCGGTCACCTCGATGCGCATCGACTGGGCGCTCTCGAAGTCGAGCTGGCTCGCGTCGGCGACGGTCACCTCGCCCGTTTCCGCGTCGATGGCAAAGGTGCCGTTGGCGTCGTCGCTCAGGGAGAAGGTGACATCACTGTTGGTGCCGTCGTCATCGCTGGCGGAGGCGGTCAGGCCCACGTAGACGCCGTCGACGGCGTTTTCCCTCACCGTGTTGGCATCGCCGTCCGAGTCGCTGATCGCCGTGACGTCGAACTCATCGAAATCGTTGATCTCGATGGTGAAGCGCTGGGACGATGTGGAGCCGTCATCGGAGGTGGCGGTGACCTCGATGCGCATGCTGTCGTCCGTCTCGAAGTCGATCGCGCTTGGGTCGGCGACCGTGACGACCCCGGACTCGGCATCGATGGCAAAGGCGTCGTTAGGGTTGTCCGTGAGCGCGTAGGTGACCTCGTTGTTGCTGCCATCATCGTCGCTGGCAAAGGCGGTGACGCCCACCGTGTCACCGGCGGAGACGTTCTCGCTAATGCTGTTCGCCGTCGCATCCGTGTCGGTCACGGGTGAGACGTTGAATTCATTCACGTCATTGACGGTGACCGTATACTGCTGCGAGGTGCTCGAACCGTCCTCCGACGTCGCCGTGATCTCGATCTGGATCTCTGGCGTGACCTCGAAATCGATCGCATTGGCGTCGTTGACCTGAACGGTGCCGTTGCTGGAGATGCGGAAGGCATTGCCGGGGTTTTCCGTCAGCTCGTACGTTACCTCGTTGTTGGTGCCGTCATAGTCTTCTGCGCGTACGCGGAAGACACTCTTGTCGTCGGTGGCCTCCTCGCTGACCGTGCGACTCGAGCCCCACACATCGCTCAGGGCGGAGATATCGAACTCGTTGTGGTCGGTGATAGCGATGTCGAAGGTCTGGGACGAGGTGGAGCCATCCTCGGAGGTGGCGAGCACCTCAATCTGCATCGACTGGGCCGTTTCGAAGTCGAGCCCGTTCGGATCGGCCACCGTGACCACACCCGTCTCCGGGTCGATGGCGAACGCGTCGTTGGGATTGGTGCTCAAGGAGTACTCGACGTCGTTGGTGGATCCGTCTTCGTCACTGGCGAAGGCAGTGACGCCCACCGTGTCGCCGGCCGAGGCGTTCTCGGCGATCGTGTTGGCGCTCGCATCCGAATCGCTGACGGCAGAGACGTCGAACTCGTCATCGTCG